>JAKBAP010000092.1 GCA_021808995.1 Planctomycetota bacterium
AGCCAGCAGAAACCGCCCCAGCAGAATCGTGGCCCGGGGTATCGGAAGGGCGATCTTGAGCGCGGGGTTCGAAAAGAGAAACCCACGCACCCCCGCCGGATGCTCGAGCGCGAGCCGAAGCGCGACTTGGCCGCCATTGGAATGCCCCAAGATAAACCGAGGCTCGGCCGCCCCCGCCCGATCGAGCCAGCCCAGCACGGCCCGTAGATCACCCACCAGCTCGTCATAGCCCCCGACCACCCCACGCGACCCCTGGCTGCGCCCATGGCCACGAAAATCGACCGCGACCACTTCCAGATCAAGCGCGCGACCGATCGCCCCGGCGAACCGGCCGTAGGTCCCGCCGTGCTCGCCAAAGCCGTGCGCGACCACCACGGTCCCGCGCGACCGCCCGCGTCTCCACCACCTGCCCACGAGCTTCAAGCCGTCGAACGAAGGCACCTCGATCGTCTCGGGGAGCGACTCGACTTCCGCGGCGTTATGCGATCCCAGGCTCAAGCGTCCTTTCTCCCATGCGAGGGGCGAGATCGAGCAATCTCGATCCGGTTCATCATCCTACGTTCCGCCAAACCCACGTCCAATGCCGGTCGGATGTCATGACGACGTCCATCGGCGAAAGATACATTCGCTTCACGAGCGATTGGATCTCTTCCAGCGAAAGCGCGGCCCCGAGCGACGCCGCGAACAGACCCCGGGCCGCGGGCGATTCATGCCCGGCGTACGCCATCGTTAGACGCTCGATCTCCGACCGCGAGCTCGGCCGCGCCAGATCACGCACGAACAACGTCCCCCGAGGCGCGACCAGCCGAGCCATCGCCTCGAGCACCGGACCAGGATCGGGAATATGATGAATGATCGTATTCGAGATTACCGCTTCAAACGCGCGCTCGCCAAACTGATCCAGAAGCGTTTTGGCGTCGCCCAGATGACACCGTATGCGCCGCGACAAGCCGGCCTTGGCGATGTTCAAGGAGGCTTGCTCGAGCATGGCCTCCGAGAGATCAAGCGCCATCACCCGAGACAGTGAGTCGGCCCGGACGATCTCGATCGGGATTCGGGCCGACCCGGTCCCGACATCCAGGATCTCGCCGCCGCGACCGATCCCATGAACCGCCAGAAAGTCGGCCGCGAACCGCGCGTTGACCTCGCCGTGGTCCATCGCGTCGTACTGGGCGACGTCCTCGGTTGTCTCCATGACCTCGGGCTCGAGGATTCTGGGAATCATTCCGTGGTTCCTCGCGTTCAAGCCTTGGCGACCTCGGCGATCGCGTGCCGCGCGGTCGCCAGACAGGCCTTCAGGTCGTCCATGGGTTTGTCCGGGTTTTCCTCGTACTCGATGGCCAGGCAGTAGTGATACTTTTCCTTGGCCAGCACCTTCAGCAGATCAACCAGCCGCAGATCCCCCTTGCCCAGGATCGTGAAGGTCTCGGCGTTCTTCACATCCTTGAGATGCACGCCATAGGTCCGCCCCGCGAAGGCCATCGCGGCGTCGACGGGATCGATTTTGGACCTCAGGAAATGGCCGGTGTCGATGCAGCAGCCCATCTTGGGATGATGCCCGTCGATGACCTTCTTGATCGATTCGATCGAGCTATAGCGATGGCCCGGCCCGTGATTATGGATGCCCACGCCGATGCCATAGGCCTCGATCAGCCGGTCGATGCCGTCCATGGCCTTGGGGTCGGGATCGGCCGAGAGATATTCGATCCCCATCCGCTTGGCGAACTCAAAAAACTGGCGATTGGCCGCCGCGTCCAAGCCCAGGGGGACCACCCCATAACCGGCCAGCGTCACCTTGGCCGCGTCCATGGCCGCCTTGACCGGGCCGCCCCCGCGGCTGGGCCCCTCCAGCGGGACATGGGCCGGGAACGCCTCCCAATAATGAACGCCCAGCTCTTTCGTGGCCTCGAGCGCCAGGGCGAGGTCGGGCTTTCCATCCTTGACTAGCCCACGAAGCGAATAGCTTTGAAGGCCGAGCTTGAACGGCCCCTCGGGCGTCCCCTCGTCCCCCCTCGACAGGCTCGTGTAGCCCACCGCGCTTGCCCCCGCGAGCGCCCCCGCCGCCGTCAACCATTCGCGTCGATTGATTCGCCCCAGACCGGCATCCCTGGTCATGAATCCGCCCCCAAAAAATCAGAAAAACATCGGGTAACCGATCCCAGCGCTCGCCCGCTGGAATCCCCGCGAAGGAGTCCTCGAACCCCGTTCGACCCGTCGAACTTATCCCACCCCAGCCCGATCCGCTAGCCCCACCTGGCGGATTCGAGCGACCCTGTTGAACTTCCCGCTTGAGAGTCACCACCACGGCTTGTTAGAGTAATAATCGATGTGATCTGCGGACCTCTGATCCCCTCCCTTGCCGCGCGAGGATCGCCATGCCTCCCTATTCCGCCAAGGTTCTCGGCGTCATGAATCCCATGGGAGGGGGCGACCCGATCCCCCTCCTGAAACCGGAGATCGTGATCGGGCGCAGACCCGGCTGCGACATCCGGCTCGATTTCGAGAATATCTCGGGAAAACACTGCAATCTCCGGCTCATCAACGGCCTCTGGATGATCCGCGACCTGGGAAGCACCAATGGCACCACCGTGAACGGCGCGGCCCTGTCCAGCGAGCTGAGCATCATGCCCGATGATGAGATCGGCATCGCCGGCCGTTTATTCAAGCTCGACTACGACCCCGCCGGACCCGAGGCCTTCCTGAACTCTCGCAAGGACATGGAGGAAGAGGTCATCCAGGAACGCGCCACGCACTCCCTCATCGACCTCGCCGGTCTCGATACCGACAACGTCCAGGCCCACGTCAAACGCGCCAAGACCGCGCCAACGACCATCGAGCGGCTCTCCGCCGACGAGGCCGACTTTGACGACGCCTTGCCGAAACACTTCAAACAGCCCGTCAAACCCAAGAAACTCCCGACCGACGACGATTTTTTCAACCTCATCGAGGAGGAAGTCAAGAAACCAACCTGAACCACGCGCGATCCCCGGCGACCGTCCGGGGAGATGCCCGCTGGGCCGACTCGGTCGCGAATCCTCCGCGATTTGCATTTCCAGGCGGATTCTCGGGTGACGCGAGCCGGATTTGTCGCTTTCTCCAATCTGAAGGGCCCACGATCGTGGGCCTGGCGGGGCGCTCGCCCCTGGTCGTGCGAACAAGTCCATGCCCCTGATACGGGGTGCAAACATGAGGGTCACCATGAAGCACATTTCTCGATCCCTTCTCGGCGTCAGTCTGGCGCTACTCCTTACCAGTCCGGCCTTCGCGCAGGGGCGCGGTGGTCGCGGTGGATTTGGCGGCGGCCTGGGCATGCTGCTGGGCAACGCCGGTGTCCAGCAAGAGCTCAAGCTCGACGCCGCCCAGATCGACAAGGCCAAGGAACTCGCCGAGAAGGTCGGCGAAAAAATGACCGCCGCTCGCTCCGAGCTCGAGGGTCTCGAGCAAGAGGAACGCCGGGCCAAGATGATGGAGATCAACCGAGAAACCAACGAGATGGTTCTCAAGTCGATCGGCGAATTCATGAAGCCCGAGCAGGTCACACGCCTCAAGCAAATCTCGGTTCAGATGCGTGGCGCGATGGCGCTTGAAGACCCCGAGGTCGCCAAGAAACTCGCCCTCACCGACGCTCAGAAGTCCGAGATCCAGTCGATCATTCAGGACTCGATGGCTGAAATGCGGTCGATCTTCCAGGACAACCAGGACGACCCCGAGGCTCGCATGAAAAAGATGACCGAATTCCGCAAGCAGACCCTCGCCAAGGTCGAGGCCAAGCTCAACGACGAACAGCAAAAAACCTGGAAAGAGCTCCTCGGCTCCCCCTACGAGGTGAAATTCGAGCGCCGGGGTAACTGAGCACCTCGCCACGACTTTTCGGAACCCACGGCCGGCGGCCCCACAACCGCCGGCCGCTTTCGTTGACGCCCGCTCCCGCCTTGCTTGAGGATTCCCGGAGGGCCGGCGTCGATCAGCCGTCGCGTTGCCCGCGGGCAAGGGCCTCGATGATGGAGTCGGGGTCGAAGACGCAGCCACCCCAGACGCCGCCGGAGGCCGCTTGCAGGGCGGCCCATAACCGGGTGTCGTCGGGTATGTCGGGGTCGGGCGAGAGCGTCGGGTTGGGCGGGCGATCCGCGAGCAGCCGGATGGCGGCCTGAGGGTCGAGGCCTTGTCCGTTGGCCCCGACCAGGTCGATGGATCCGGTGAGCTGGACCCGGTCGACGACGATGCGGATCAGGTCGCCATCGAGAAGCCGTCCGAACGGGCCGCCAGTCAGGGCCTCGGGGCTAACGTGACCGACGCACGCGCCCGTGGAGACGCCCGAGAACCGCGCGTCGGTCAAGACGGCCACGTGCTTGCCAAACGAGAGATGCTTGAGCGCGGCGGTGATCTGATAGATCTCCTCCATGCCGGCTCCGGAAGGCCCCCTGCCCATGAGCACGAGCACGTCGCCGGCCTTGATCGGGCGCTCCCCCTGCCCCTTGATCGCGGCGATGGCGTCTTTTTCGCGGGTGAAAACCCGCGCCGGCCCCGTCTTGCGATAGACGCCGTCGGGGTCGACGACGCTAGGGTCGATGGCCGTGCTCTTGATGACCGCGCCGCCAGGGGCGAGATTGCCGCGTGGGAAGGTCACCGTGCTCGTCAGCCCACGCTCCCGCGCCCTGGCGGGGGTCATGACGACCTGGTCGGGGTCGACCTGGTCTTGCTCCCAGAGGCGGGCGCGGAGGCGTTTTCTCCGTTCGCTGGTTTCCCACCATTCGAGCGACTGTTCCAGGGGCGTCCCGGCCGCGGTCAGGACGCGGAGATCGAGCAGGCCGAGCGCTCTCAGGTGAAGCATGACCTCGGGAACGCCGCCGGCCAGGAAGACGCGAACCGTCGGGTGGTAGTCGGGGCCGTTGGGAAGGACACTGACGAGTCGGGGAGTTTCGACGTTGACCTTGTGCCAATCGTCGACCGTGGGGCGTGGCAGGCCCGCGGAGAACGCGATTGCCGGAAGATGCAGGAGCAGGTTGGTGGACCCTCCGAATGCCGCGTGGACGGCCATGGCGTTTTGAATCGCGCCTGGCGTGAGGATCTCGGCGAGCGTGATTCCCCTTCGAGAGAGCGCGAGCAGGGCTCTGGCGGAACGTCGTGCCATGTCGCGCCAGATGGGCTGGCCGGAGGGGGCGAGAGCCGCGTGAGGGAGGGCCATCCCGAGCGCCTCGGCGACGACCTGGGCGGTCGCGGCGGTGCCGAGGAACTGGCAGCCGCCCCCGGGGCTGGCGCAGGCACGGCAGCCGAGCTCGGCGGCTTCCAGGAGCGAAAGCTCGCCGTGGCTGTAGCGCGCGCCCATCGACTGGATCTTGCCGGCGTCCTCGCCGACCCTTGGCGGGAGCGTCACGCCCCCAGGGACGAGCACGCAGGGCAGATGACGCGCTCCGGCGAGGGCCATCATCATGGCCGGCAGCCCCTTGTCGCAGGTGGCGACGCCCAACACCCCCTTTCGCAACGGGAGCGAGCGGATCAGACGGCGAAAAACGGAGGCGGCGTCGTTGCGATAAGGAAGGCTATCCATCATGCCCAGGGTCCCCTGGGTTCGCCCGTCGCAGGGGTCCGAGACCATCGCGGCGAACGGGACAGCCCCCGCGCGCCTGAGCTCGAGCGCGGCCTCCTCGACCAGGAGCCCGACCTCCCAGTGGCCCGTGTGATACCCAAGCGCTACCGGTTGGCCGTCGGCCGAGCGCAGGCCCCCCTGGGTGCTCAGAATCAAATACGGATCGCCGGCCGCCTCGGAGGGGGTCCAGCCCATGCCGACGTTTTGCGACAGCCCAAAGAGATCGCCCGAAGGCCACTCGCGGAGCATCGCGTCGGAAAGCGGTAGGGAACCTTCCGGCCCATCGGCGGCGGTCTCCACCTCGAACAGGCTCGCGTCGCCGGAGTCAAGGATCGCGGGCGTGTCGATCAGGGTTCGCGGGGGGGGTTGCATTAGTGCGTCCCCTTGGCCGCGACCTTGGCGGCGGGAAGAGCGCTCTTGGGCCCTGGCGGGAGATTCTCGAGCAAATACCGAGTCATCAGCCCGCGCAGGTGGAGCGTGGTGTTTCGTCCCTCGCTGATCGCGTGCGAGCGGTTGGGATAGGCCATCATCGAGAATGGCTTGCCATGGCTGATCAGCTCGTTGATCAGGGCCTCGGTCCCCTGATAATGGCAATTGTCGTCGCCGGTGCCGTGGATCAAGAGCAGCTTGCCCTTTAATTGATGCGCGAACGTGATCGGAGATCCCTCGGTAAAGCCGTCGGGGTTGTTGGTTGGCAGACCCATGTAGCGCTCTTGATAGATCGAATCATAGAGCCGCTGATTGGCGACCGGGGCGATCGCGATGGCGACCTTGTAAAGGTCGGGAAACTTGAAGATCGCGTTGAGGCTCATCGAGCCCCCGCCGCTCCAGCCCCAGACGCCCACGCGGTCGGGATCGAGATAGGGCCGAGCCTTGAGAATCGCCTGGACAGCGCTCGCCTGGTCCTGGGGTGCCAGGATGCCGATCTTGCGGTAAACCCGCTTGCGCCAGTCTCGCCCCCGAGGGGCGGGCGTGCCGCGGTTATCGATGCTGACCACGACATAGCCTTGCTGGGCGAGCATCGCGTGCCAGAGATACCCCGAGCCCCCCCAACGATCGACGACGGTCTGGGCGGCCGGCTCGCCATAGACATGCACGAGCAAGGGATACTTGGCCTTGGGCATGAGGGTCTCGGGGCGGACACACCAGGCGTCGAGCATGACGCCATCCCCCACGTCGACCTGGAAAAACTCGGTTTTCCACGGCTTGAGACCCGCGAGCTTGGACTTGAGCTCCTGGTTGTCGACCAGGGTCCGCGCCCGTTTATGCGAGGGAAACTCGATGACCTCGATCGTCGGTGGTTGGTCGAATCGCGACCAGCGGTGGATCGCGTATCGGCCATCGGGCGAGACGTCGTAATGGTGCGTGCCCGGCTGGTCGCTCGGCGTGATCCGGGCATCCTTGACCCCGTCCAATCCCACGCTGAAGAGATACGACTGAGTCGCGTTCCGGGGCGAGGCCATGAAATAAACGACCTCGTGGGCATCGTCGACGTGGGTGAGCTCGATCACGTCCATGCCCGGCGGAGTCACGGGGTTCGTACGCCCGCCATCCCCCCTGGCCAGATAGAGCCTGCGCCAGCCGTCGCGTTCCGAGGGCCAGAGAAACTCGCTGTTTTTTCGGGTCCAGTGGATTTCATCCACCACATCGACCCAGGCCTGATCGCGCTCGGTCAGGACGACGCGCGTGCTCCCGGAGGTCGGTTCGACCCGGATCAGCTCGTCCTGGTTTTGCGCTCGGTTGAGTCGCTGGACAAACAGGCCGGCGGCGGTCCATTCCAAGTACGGGATGTATTCGTTCCGGGGATCGCCCCCGAGATTGACCCAGGTCGTCCGTGCTCCGGTGGTCGAGACGACGCCGACGCGGCAGGCGGCGTTTTTCTCGCCGACCTTGGGGTACTTGATGGTCTTGATGCGTGGATAGAGCGAGTCGGTCTCGTTGACCAGGGGGAACTCGCTCATCCCTTGGGTATTTAACTGCCAGTAGGCGATTTTCGAGCCGTCGGGGCTAAAGCGAAAGCCATCTAGAAGGCTAAACTCTTCCTCGTAGGCCCAGTCGAATCCGCCGTTGATCTCATCGGGCGAGGTCGAATGCGTGAGCTGGGTGATCACGCGCGAGTCGAGATCCTCGGCATACAGGTCGTTTCCCTGGGCGTAGGCGACCGTCGGCCCCTTGGGGGCGAATTTGGCGTGGCGAAGCGACGATGGAGGCGCGTCGCCGCCGAGCTTGCGCAATTCGCGACTGGTCCGGTCGAGGACCCAGTAATCGCCCCGTGAATGAACCCGCCAGACCCGCTTCGAGTTGGTGTAAATCAGCAGCCGCGACAGGTCGGGTGAAAAGGCGTAATCGTCGATATCGAGCGGAGAATCCTGGCCCGACGGGATCAGCAATCCGGCCGGGACCAGGACGTCGGTCTTACCGGTGGCGGGGTCGTGGCGGACAATGTCGCGCCCGCCGCTGGTCGTTGCCGAGGGCTCGAGCGAAACATATCCAGTCCCACCGACGAGCCATCGCGTGTCGACGGACTGGGAATGGAGGTCACCGTGCCCAAAGATCCGCTCGACGGTGAGGAGCTTGGGATCGGGAGCTTCCTCACCCCATGCCCTGGGTTGCGAAAGGGCCAGCAGTCCCAGCACGACGCAAAGGCGCGATTTCATTTGTGTACACCCCTGTGATCGATCACCAGAGCGGGCTCGCCCAGAACGTTCATCCGAGGCCGGATGCCGAGCCCCGGCTTTTGCGACGCGGCCAGCCGGCCCCCGGTTCGCTGGGGCGCGCCCTCGGCCGTCGAGACGGTCACGTAGCTATTGAAATCCGTCGAGGAAAAGAGCAACTCCGGCGGCGTCGAATGGGCGAGACAGGCGATGGCCGCCGTCGTCACGTCCCCCCCCCAGCTATCCTCGATCGTCATCGCCAGGCCCAGCTCGCAACAAAGATCCCGAGCCTGCTTGGTCTTGGTAAGTCCGCCGAATTTGCTGATCTTGAGGTTCACGACGTCCATGGCGCGGTCGGCGTGGCCACGCAACAGCGGGGCGAGCGAATCAATCGATTCGTCAAGCACGAACGGATGGTCGCAGTGGCGGCGAACCGTCAGGCATTCCTCATAGGTTCGACACGGTTGCTCGAGATAGACGTCCACATCGCGGACAGCGCGGGCGACCCGAAGGGCCTCATGCATCGTCCAGCCGGTGTTGGCGTCGGCCACCAGCCGGTCGCCCGGCTCAAGAACGGCCGAGACCGCCCGGATGCGCTCGATGTCGACATCGGGGTCGCCCCCCACCTTGAGCTGAAACCTGCGGTAGCCCTCGCCCCGGTATTCGCTCACTCGCCTCGCCATCGCCTCGGGCGATTCCTGGGAGATCGCCCGATAGAGCACGAAATCGTCGCCGTACTTACCACCCAGCAAACTCGAGACCGGCAGGCCGCTCACCTTCCCCAGGATATCCCAGCACGCGATGTCGACGGCCGACTTGACATACGGATGACCCAGGAGCGCGGCGTCCATGCGGCGGTTGAGCTTCCCGATCTGGGTGGGATCCTTGCCGATCAGGTGCGGGCCCAGCTCGGCCAGTCCAGCTCGCGCTCCGGCGGCATACGCCGGCAGATAAAACGGCCCCAGAGGGCAAACCTCGCCATGGCCGGTGATCCCATCATCAGTCTCGACCGCGACAACCGTGCTGTCAAAAACCGAGACCGATTTCCCCCCTGACCACTTGTAGCTCCCCTCGCGGAGGGGTAAAAACACCGTGTAGGCCAAGATTCGAGTGATCTTCATCCGCCAGTTGCTCCCTCCCCAAAAATGAATCGCGACTCAAGAAATCTTAACCGTCCCCGCCTCGGCTCGCCAGCGACTCAAGCCGAACCGCCAGGGTGGATTTTTCGACACTCGGAATCAAGATTTCGGGGAACTCGCCGTCGTGGGGATTGACCTTGTGAGACAATTGTCTTAGGATAAAGAAAGCTAGATTCGTGAGAGTATGGACCCAGGTGGGTGAAACGGGTAGCGACAACGAATTCACTGGGTTTTGGCGATCTTTCCGCTAGGACCTTTAGTCGAGACATTCCGCCGATGGCCAAACGACCTCCGACGATTCCGGATTCCGAGCTCGATGTACTCAAGGTGTTGTGGGAGCGGGGCCACGCAACCGTGCGAGAGGCCCTGGAGACCCTTCGCGAGGCGGGGCGCGAATGGTCGTACGCCACGGTCGCGACGCTCCTGGACCGTCTCGAGGGGAAGGGGCTGGTCACGAGCGACCGCCGCGAACTGGCGTTTGTCTATCGCCCCGCCATTACCGACCAGGAAGTGCGCCAGCGCCGGGTTTCGAGCCTGGTCGATAAGCTCTACGAGGGAGAGCCGGGCCTCTTGGTCTTGCACCTGCTCAAATCCCACCCCCTGAATCCTGTCCAGGCCAAGGAAGTCCGGGCGGTGCTCGATGGAATGCTCGGCGATTCCTCGAAAAAACGCGACAAGGACCGCTAGGGTGGTTCGCCGCCGGGGAGGCTGGTTGATCCCTGGCGGAGTGAGCGGGCATGAGCGAAAATGGGCGTTGAGCCGCCATGGACTGGTCAGTTGGCGGTCGTCCGGGGATAATGACGTCCGCTCCGGTTGTGGGGGTTGGTGGACGGAGCTTCCCAGTTGCTCAGGCGGGATCCCGCGGATGGGGTCCAGGATGGCGCGCCCTTGGCCAAGGCGAAGCGTTGGTACAACTCCGATGTCGACTCGTCGCTCAAGCTGATCGCACAGCCTGATCCAGACGAGTACGAGACCATGGCGAGCGCTCGCTGGAAGCATCCGCGGGTGATGCCGGGGTTCGTCGAATCGCTGGTCTACCCCATCACCGACGGACCTGGAATCGCGCTCCTGGTCCTCCTGCCCCCCATCCTGTGGATGCTCACGCTCCCGATCTTTGATCTGATCGCCGTCATGTCGCCGATCGACAAGGGACATTGGGCCTTGGGCCTGATGGTCGTCCCGGTGATGACGCCGATGATGTTTAGCCTGGCAATGACGCTGGGCTACGCGCTTTTGTTTCTGGGTCACATGCTGGTTTCGAGCTCGCTGGGCGAAAACGATCATCCCCGCTGGCCCGAGTGGCATCCCAGCGACATCGCGGAGGGGGTCTGCCGATGGTTCTGGGCGGGGCTCTTCGGCCTATTCATCGGCGGCGCGCCCGTGGCCCTTTATCTGGTTCGTCGTCGGCCGCCCCTGGAATGGCTCGATTGGCTGGTTCTCGCCGAGCTCGCGATCGTCGGGGGAGGGTATTCACTGACCGCGCTGGCCGCCTCGCTGCTCCACGAAAACATCATCGCCGCCAATCCCGTCACGGTGATTTCATCGATCGCTCGGATCGGATGGGGGTTCTTAAAGCCAAGCATCGCGGCCGGCATCACCCTGGCGACCTTTGGCGTCGGGATCTGGGATCTGCTCTACAACATGCCCAGTATGCGAATGGAAGCGCTTGGCCTCTGGATTTTCTGGGTGATCATCCTCTATCAGGCGATGGTCGTGATGCGGATGATGGGGCTCAGCTACCATGCCCACGCGCTTGAGCTCCACTGGTTTCGCCGCCGCCCGCGCTGGGTCGGGTCGAACCGCCCTGGACGGATCTACGTCAACTCCTGAGCGACGGACCCCAGGCACGCGGTCGGTCCGATGATTCGCCCCGATCCGAACAAGGATGGTCAAAATGTGTGGAATCGTGGGTTACACGGGTCCGAGGGAGGCGGCGGCGATTTTGCTCGGGGGGCTCCGTCGCCTGGAATATCGAGGCTACGACAGCGCGGGCCTGGCGACGGTCGAGGGAGGTCGGCTCCACCTCCGCAAGCGGATGGGCCGGGTGAGCGAACTTGAGGATCTGCTCGCGCGCCGGCCAGCGCGCGGCGGGTGTGGGATCAGCCACACGCGGTGGGCAACCCACGGCCCGGCGACCGACGCGAACGCGCATCCCCACGCGGGCGGTCGAGCCGGCATGGTGGGTCTGGCGGTCGTGCATAACGGAGTGATCGAAAACCACGCGAGGTTGCGCGCGGAGCTCATGGCCGAGGGATTTCCCTTCGCGAGCGAGACCGACAGCGAGGTGATCGCCCATTTGATCGCCCGGGCTCTCGAGACGACCCACGATCTGCTCGAGGCGGTCGTGACGATCCTTCCACGGCTCGAGGGAACGTATGGCCTGGCGGTCTGTAGCGCGAGCCATCCGGGGCTGATCGTGGGCGCGCGGATGGGGAGCCCGCTGGTGATCGGAGTGGGCGACGGAGAGCACCTCCTCGCCAGCGACGCCGCCGCGGTCGCGCCCCACACCAAGCGCGTGGTTTACCTCGAGGACGGCGAGGTCGCGAGCCTGACCCCGGCCGGACTCGATCTCGCCCACCGAGAGCGCGGACCAGTCGCGCCGCGAATCGATCGGATCGATTGGCATCCCGACCAGGCGGAACTGGGGGGCAATCCCCATTATATGATCAAAGAGATCCGCGAACAGCCCACGACCGTGGTCGACGCCTGCCGCGGGCGGCTCTCCCGGCGAGACGCGACCGCCTGCCTGGGCGGACTCAACCTTTCCCCCAGGGCGCTTCGGAGGGCGCGAAGGATCGTGCTGGTCGGCTGCGGCACGAGCTGGCACGCGGCCCTGGTCGGCGAGTATCTCATCGAGAGGATCGCCCACCTGCCCGTCGAGGTCGAATACGCCGGCGAGTTCCGCTATCGCAACGCCCCCCTGGACGATCGGACACTGGTCTTCATCCTCAGCCAATCGGGCGAGACGGCCGACGCCCTGGGTGCCCTGCGCGAAGCCAAACGCCGCGGCCACCCAACCCTGGCAATCGTCAATACCGTCGGAAGCACCATCGCCCGCGAGGCCACCGGAGGCATCTATCTCCACGCCGGCCAGGAGGTCGGCGTCGCCAGTACCAAGGCCTTCGCGGCCCAGGTCGCCGTGCTCACCCTGCTCGCGCTCTACCTGGGACGGCTACGGCACCTATCCTTTTCCGACGGCCTCGCCATCGTCGAGGCCCTGGAATCCGCCCCTGGCCTGATCGAGGAAGCACTCAAGGTCGAGCCGATCGTGGAGCGCGCCGCCGAACAGGTCGCCACGGCGCGGACCGCTCTGTTCCTCGGGCGGGACCTGCTCCACCCGGTCGCCCTCGAGGGGGCGCTTAAGCTCACCGAGATCAGCTATATCCCAGCGCACGGCTACCCCACCGCCGAGATGAAACATGGGCCAATCGCGCTGGTCGATCCCCAGACCCCCTGCGTCTTTCTTTCAGCACGGTCACCCCTCTATTCCAAGACCCTCTCCTCAATCGAGGAGGTCCGGGCCCGAGGGGGTCACGTGATCACGATCGGCACCGATGGAGACCGAGTACTCCCCGCGCTCTCCGACACGTTCCTGCCGATTCCCGACGCTCCGGAAGTCATTCTGCCCTTGCTGGCGGTGATCCCCCTTCAGTTGCTCGCCTACCACGTCGCGCTCAAGCTCGGGCGCGACATCGACAAACCGCGCAACCTGGCCAAAAGCGTGACCGTGGAATAGCCCTCCGTCACCACGCGAGCTTCGCGGGGAAATACTCCGCGATCAGGTCCTCGTAATACGGGCGAAGGGCGGCCACGTTGGGGGGCTCGTGCCCCTTGGAATAGAGGTCGTAGGGGTTGAACCTGCGCACCCATTCCATCCGATCGCGGTCGGCGTCGTTCATCAGATGGGTATACGCCCCCTCGCGATGGGCCGCGTAAAACGAATGATAGCGAATCATCGCGAGCGCGGGCGCGGGCAGATAAGGCTTCACGACGTGGTAAAGATACTCATCGTGCCCCCACGACATATGGGCCTGATCAAGCCCTCCGCCAGCCTGGTAGATCCCACTCTCGGTCTGAAGCCCGGGTGCCCGGGAATCGGGGTTATCCTGGAAAAACTCGGGAAACACGACCTTGTCGGAATAACGACAACCGACCGGAAACGTATCACCCACGACCGCCCATTGGGGCTCGCCAAAAAGACACAGAATCTTCCCCAGATCGTGAATCAACCCGGTCAGAATAAACCACCTGGGATGCCCGTCCCGACGGATCGCCTCGGACGTCTGCATCAGGTGCTCGATCTGCGAGAGCTCGGTATCGGGGTCGCTCTCGTCGACCAGCGTGTTCAGGAATTCCATCGCCTCCCAGACGCCCATCTGGCGATGGTCGAGGCCCAGGTATTCGCGCTCCTTGGCCAGGACGAAATCAAGGGTCTGAAACCGGTGGTTGAGCCGGTAAAACTCGCGGACCGCCGGCCGGACATTGTCGCCATAGTCGCGAAACGTCGATTCCTCCCGGGCGACGGGATAACGCTCCTTGAGAAACGCCTCCCACTCGTCCAGATCCGCGAGCGGGTTCATATCCGGCGCATCGAAATCGGACATCGCGAACACCCCTGTACCTGCTACGGAATTCTCGAACGGCCCCGTTGACCACGGCCAACTCTAACCGATTCCCCGCATCCGAGCCCAGAGCGGTCCAGGCCCGAAACCCTCGGCATTGATCACGCCTGGAACGATCATGCCAGCCGGGATCGATGTCGAGCCAGGGATCGCGAACCGGCCCGATTCCGCGATCCACGGGCGACCGAGCGCGGTCGACGGAAACGACCAAAATATCCGAATGGGCACGACCAACAAAAGCTGAAATACCGCCTGGGAGCGCCAACGGATCCTGGCATTCAGTCCGCGCGGAAGGGTTTTGGCGTGTCGGCGACTCGAAGGATCGAGGGACCTTCCCTGGACCGACTCGGACCGCTCGGCACGTCAGGTGCTAACGCTCGCTGGCCAATCCGCTCGATGAGGCTCGTTCGGCGAATGATTGGTCGCGGCTTCGCCGCGCCAGGTTCAATCACGACTCTCAAG
>JAKBAP010000554.1 GCA_021808995.1 Planctomycetota bacterium
TTGCTGACACCTGAGATTGTGATCGTCCTCTGGGCTAATTCGGGGCGTAGCGCGGCAAAACAGGTTGGGGTGACTTCCCCATAGGTGAGCTGTTCATAGATTTCGTCGGAGAGCACCCCAACAGGGGTGGAAAGGACGGCGTCGGCGAGTTCCAGGAGCTCCTCGCGACGATAGACAACGCCCGTGGGATTCGAGGGGCTGTTGATCATGAGCAGCTTGGAACGGGGCGTGACGGCGGCCAGAAAGCGCTCGGCAGTGAGCTTGAATCCCTCGGCCTCGGTCGTCGGGATCACGACCGGGGTGGCCCCCGTGAGCTTAACGAGATCGGAATAACTAACCCAGTAAGGGGCCGGAATGATCACCTCGTCCCCCGGCCCGCATACGGCCATGAGGGCATTGTGGATCGAGTGCTTGGCACCATTCGAGATCACCACCTGGCTCGATTCCGTCGGCAAGCCATGCTCTCGCGTGTAGAGCTCGGCCACGGCCTCGCGGAGTTCGGGAATGCCGGCCGGAGGCGTGTAATGGGTTTGACCACCACGAATCGCCTTCAGGGCCGCTTCTTGAATGTTCGCGGGGGTGTCAAAATCGGGTTCGCCAAGCGCGAAATCGAGAACCTCGACCCCCTTGGCCTTGAGTCGCCGCGCCTCGGCCCCCATCGCCAGCGTGGCTGACGGAGCAATCAAGGTCGACCGAGCCGCCAATCCCAGTCCCATCGTCCATCCTCTCCTCAACGACTTCCGACTCACCACCGAGGGGGGCTTCGCGGGGTCCCACCCGAAAAAACGGATCAACGCCGCCAACCCCTCTCTCGAACCGACATCACGACAACGCCGGCCCCGCCTCACCCGCCGATACTCAAAAGGTACTCGATTCCTCGGACCCCAGCCAAGCCCGTTTCATTCCCCCACCCGAGGCGAGAAGCCGGCACGAGCCGATTCGAAATCCGGGAAAACCACAAAGACTCGAACGGATTCCAACCAGCATGCATGGCTTGATCAACCTGACAGACGGGACACTTTGCCATCAGTCAAGGCTTCACGTTTGCCTCGCCTGGGAAAGCATGGTAAGTTTAACCAACCAGGTAACATTGGCGAATGAGTTGGTTTGGGTCCTTCATGGGTGATCTTTTCTCGGGTCATGGTGTGCGATCGACGGGGCAAATCGTGAATGGGTTGTCGCGTCACTGGTTTTTCGTCGTATAACTAGAGAATAGCAGTCTGGATAAAGTGAAGATACAGCGTGATCTAGATCGAGATTTCCGATGGCGTGGGATGTGTCGTGCCTGGAAACGAGTCGGGTTGGTCAAGGAGGAAGGCGGTTCACGGGAACTGGGATGCCCCGCACAACATGAGACAAGGCAACGTGAGAGAGCGGGGAGGATAACGCGATGCGCCGGGTGGTCGTGACTGGGGTTGGTGTCGTTGCTCCGAATGGAATTGGTCGTCGCGCGTTTCGCGAGGCGATCTACGAGGGTCGCTCCGGGGTGAGCTTGATCGAGAGCTTTGACACCACCGGCCTCGGAATCAAGATCGCGGGCGAGGTCAAGAATTTCGACGTGCTCCCCTATCTGGGCGAGCACCGGAAGAATATCAAGCTCATGAGCCGGGCGGTGCGGTTCGCGGTGGGGGCGGCCGCGCTGGCGATCGAGGACGCGGGGATCGTGACGAGCCGGCTCGACCCTGGTCGGTTTGGCGTTTGCATGGGAGCGGGCATCACTCCGATGGACGTGAGCGAGCTGGTCGGCCCGATCATGCGGAGCGTGGGGAGTGACGGGGCGTTTGATTCCGGTAGGTTCGCGATGGAGCGAGCGGAGTCGATCTTTCCCTTATGGCTGCTCCAGCACTTGCCGAACATGGCGGCGGCGCACATTTCGATTTTGCACCAGGCGATGGGACCGAACAACACGATCGTGACGGCCTGCGCGGCCGGGACCCAGGCGGTTGGCGAGGCATTTCGGCTGATTTCGCGGGGGGACGCGGACGTGATGCTTGCGGGTGGGTGCGACAGCCGGCTCGATCCGCAGCTTTTCGTCGCCTATTCCGCGATGAAGGCGATCAGCGCGTCGATCCGGCCACCAGCCGAGGTATCGCGTCCGTTTGACGCCGAGCGTGACGGCTTTGTGTTGGGCGAGGGGGCGGCCGTTTTGACGCTTGAGAGCTACCAGCGCGCTCGCCGGCGTGGGGCTCCGATTTACGCGGAGATCACCGGTTATGGATCGTCGTTTGACGCCTTTGGCATCACCCGACCCGAGCCCGAGGGAAAGGGGGCCGCGCTGGCGATGACCGCGGCCCTGCGAGAGGCCCGGACCGACCCTGCCGAGATCGATTACATCAACGCCCACGGCACCAGTACCCGGCTCAACGACCTCATGGAGACCGTCGCGGTCAAGCGCGTCTTCGGCCATCGTGCCGGGTCGATTCCGATGAGCTCCCAGAAGTCGATGATCGGCCATCTCATCGGCGCGTCGGGCGCGGTCGAGGCGGCGGCGACGGCGCTTTCGCTGCAGGATGGGGTGATCCCGCCGACCATCAATCTCGCCACCCCCGATCCCGACTGCGACCTCGATTACGTTCCCAACAGCTCTCGGGTCTCGCATCTCGGAACCGCGATCTCGAATAGCTTTGGATTCGGCGGCCAGAATGCCTCGCTCATCATGTCGAGGGTCTGACGTCCGTGGTTTGACAGGCCCTCGGAGCCGACCTAGACTTCCCACGGGCGAAAACCCATCGACTTCGCCGTCGATGATCGAACGGTCTGAATTCCCTAGGAATGAATCGAACGCACCGATGAACGCTTCCTGGAGCGCAATGAGTTCCCAGATTGTCAGCGTCTATCGAGCGGCTTCCGAGCGCCGACGCGTCTGCCGATACATCGTCAAGGACCCCGCCGCCCAGATGGGATG
>JAKBAP010000555.1 GCA_021808995.1 Planctomycetota bacterium
CGCGAATTGATCTCGTTGTTTCGGAAGGTCTGCGAGCTGCGCAAGCCGATCGACCCCGATCTGGCCCGGTTGCTCGAATCACCGATCCGATTGGGAGCGCTCGCGGATGTCGTGGCTCATGCGCTTAGCCTGCCGCCAATGCTCAAGCAGGGCTTGCTGGCGGAGACCTCCGTCGAGGCTCGGGTGACCGTCATCCGTTCGGTCCTGGAACGGCTCGCCGGCGAACATCCCCCCGCCTCGAGCTACCCGCCCCCGTTTAGCCTCAACTAAGGCACGAACGGGAACGAGAATCGGGGTTCGGACCAAAACTCGCCATCCTTGATTTTAAGACCAGCCAGGCATACAATAGCTGGGCAGTTGATGCGGAAGTCACTGAATTGTATAGGGTTACACTTTTCGCTAACCAGGTTTCGGCGGCTGATCGGGGTGTTACGATCGACCTCGCTCGCGTGAAAATGGGCTGGGATTTCCCGGCCCTACGCAGGCTGACGAGACGTGGCCCGTGGCAGGAATGATCTTGAGCATGCCCGCGAATTCACCGCTAGACCATGTCGGCCTTGGCCGCCCATCGCTCGCCGTGTCGCCTTCCGTCGTCGATGAGCTTGACGACCTTGACGACGACCTTGCTCCACCGCTCCGCGGTCCCGTCGATCAGGACCGGATCCGCGCGGCGGTAAGGGAAATCCTAGCGGCCGTTGGCGAGGACCCCGATCGGGAGGGCCTGCGCGACACCCCCGATCGCGTCGCGCGAATGTATGCCGAGGTGTTTCAGGGCCTGCATCAAGACCCTCGGTCCCACCTCGCGAAATTGTTCACGCAAAAGTACGACGAGATGGTTTTGATCAAGGATATCCGGGTCGTGAGCTTTTGCGAGCACCATCTCTTGCCGGTCGTGGGTCGGGCTCACGTGGCCTACGTTCCAAACGGCATGGTGGTGGGGCTTTCTAAGATTCCTCGCGTCGTCGACGTGCTCGCCAAGCGTCCCCAGATGCAGGAGCGGCTCACCGAGGAACTTGCCGATTTGCTCATGCGTGAGCTCGATGCCAAGGGGGTCGCCGTGGTGATCGAGGCCAGCCATAGCTGCATGACGATCCGCGGCGTCAATAAGCCCGATAGTACCTTCGTGACCAGCGCGATGCGTGGCGTTTTCAAGGACCGGCCAGCCACGCGCTCCGAGGTCATGTCGCTGATCTTCGGAGCACGCGGCTGACCGAGCCACGACCCCCAGGCATTCCCGCGCTGGGGGTGGCGGGGAGACGGTTACGGCCTGATCACTGACCACCGCCGCTGACGGCGGAGTTTTTCTTGAGCAGCTCGGGCAGCAGGGTTTCCAGCTTGCCCCGGGCCTCGACGGAGTAGAGCTTTCCCTCGGCGTCGATCACGAACATGGCTGGGATCGAGTTGATCCCCCACTTCTTGGAAAAGTCGCTCTCCCATCCGTTGCCCTGATAGTACTGCGGCCAGGGAACGTCGTTGTCCTTGACGTATTTGAGCAGGCTATCCAGCCCTCCATCGGCCTTTGGATGGTCGAGGCTCACCCCGATGAATTCCACGCCTTGATCGTGGTATTTCTTGTAGGTCTCTTTCATCGTGGGCATTTCGGCCACGCAGGGGCCGCACCAGGTCGCCCAGAAATCGAGAACCACCACCTTGCCTTTCAGAGCCTTGATCGAGACGGTCGAGCCCTTGACGGCGTCGGTGAACTCAAGGTCGAACGGCTTGCCCACCTGCTCAGCCCTGCGCCTTTCGCCGGCGATAAAGCTGGCGAACATGGTCTCGGGATAATCCTTGAGGAGCTGATCCTCCATTTTCCGTTTGCGGGCCGCGTCCTTGAGGCCTGAGAGCCCACCGTAGAGCAGTCGTGGCGCGCGCTCGTCCTGGGGCGCGAGCTTGACGAAGGCTTCGATGCCCGAGACGTCGGGTTCGCCTTCGCGACTTTTCATGAGTAAGACAAACGCCTTGCCAAACGCGGCCTCGATTTTGACCTTTTCGTTGGCGGGGTGGGCGAGGATGTCGTCGATTTCCTTGAGGGTCTTTTCGGGATCGGTCAACCCGACGGCCTGCCAGCGCTCGACCAGCAGGGGGGCGACGCGGGCGTTGTCGGGGGCGATCTTGTAGAGTTCGAGGATCAGCGCGGCCTTTTTCTCCATCCCCTTTTTGCGTTCGGCGATGTAGCTTTCGATATAGGCCTTGTCGGTTCTCTTGGACGAGTCGAACGCGGGTGCCTTGACCGCGTCGATGTCCTTGAGGATGGCCTCGGCGGTTCGGTCGGCCGCGCTCGCCGTCGCGACGGCGAGGAACCCACCGACGATGGCGACCACCCATGTGGACCTGAGCGACGTGTGCATGGTGAAATCCAGGGTTCAGGTTCGGTCGGGGTTCGGGAGGCGTGGGCATTCGGTATTGTCCCGCGAGCCTCTCGTCACATTCGATCACGAATGATGATACCTGACGGAAGTCGACGATGCCAGGAGGGGGGCGAGGAGGATCGATCACGGTCGGGCCAGGAACTCGGCCGCCTCGCGAATCGCGGGGAGGAGATAGCCGGCGGCCGAGTAATGACCGCAATCGAACCATTCAATGGGTGGCTGGCCGGCGGCTTTCCAGAGTGCGATGGTGGACTCTGGCGGCACGACCTCGTCGACCCGGCCTGCCATGAAGAGAATCTTTTTTCCCTTGAGCCCGGCGGCGTGGGTCAAGGGGTCGAAGGGATCGGTCAGGGCCTTGAGGTCCTCGCGAGTTCGGCCCGATTGCAACCAGAGCTTCCGATACGGCCGGGAGTCGGGCATCTCCCAGAGAATCCGCGAGAGGTCGCCTCCCGCCAGGATGAAGACCCCGCGGGTCGCGGCGGGGTCGACGGCCGTCGTGAGCGATCCCACGATCCCCCCCAGG
>JAKBAP010000556.1 GCA_021808995.1 Planctomycetota bacterium
GCCGCCGCCCTGGCCGCTCCGACGCCCCTGTGGATCACCAGCCCCGGAGCAAGCAACCTGGCCCCATGGGCCACGAAAGCCTACTCGCTCGCGGGCGCGGATCAGGCCCTGATCGTGAGCGCCGACCAACCCGCCGCCGAACGGCTGGCTCGCTGGATCGCCCTTGGAGACTGAGGCGGCGTTCAGAGAGCCCCGTGCCGCTCAAGCGACCGGTAATGCACGAACGAGTAAACCGCTGGAACCATGCAGGAGACGACCAGAAGCGCGATCAGGATCAGGATGTTCGCGCCCAGGACGAGCAACCCGACCCCGAGCGCCCCCATTCCGGTCCAGACCCAGGCGGCCAGCCGATGGGTATCGTTCCAGACCCGATCGCTCGCAAGCGTCCAGGGCAATCGCACGCCGATATAAAAGTTTTTGTGGATCTTACCCATGAAGTTGCCCATGATGCCAAAAGAGCCAAAAATCCCCCCCAGGAGGATCCGCCCCAGGTCGATCGCGGGTCCGCCGGTCACGCTGTTCCAGGTCGCGTACAGGATCACGCCGTGCAGGTAGCTCATGAGGCCGACGGTGATCAAGAGGATCACCGCGACCGTCGGCCGGAACGAGTCGATCTCGAACCCCTTGGGCGAGAGCGCCGGCAGGGCCGCGAACAGGCCAATAATCCCCAGCGCCACCACCGGCATCAGGAGGGTGGGGATCAGCTTGCTCCCATATCCGTCGACCTGGTTGTTCCAATTCCAGTGGGTCGGCACCCGATCGGGAAGGACCGTGTAACCCCAGGCCGAGGCCGCCACGTCGCAAACCACCATGATCACGGCGACCGTCCAACAGGCGCGAATCATGATTCCGCTCCCTCTTCCGTTCGATCGAGCCCCAGATAGCCCCACAGCCTCGTGAGGACGTCCTGGAGCACCGTTGTATTCAGCGAATAGTGGATCTCACGCCCCTCGCGGCGGCAGTGGACAAGGCCGGCCTGCTTGAGCACCGCGAAATGATGCGACATCGATGGCTTGGCCATGTCGAATTGCTCGGCGAGTTCACCAGCCGTCCGCTCTCCACGGGAGAGCAGCTTGAGAATCTCACGCCGGGTGGGATCCGACAGAGCCTTGAAAAACCCGTCATGACTCATCATACCAGACTCATTCGCCTCGCTGGTGAAAATATTTAGCCCTGCGTCTAAGCTTACGGTCGGGGCCGCGGGGAAACGAGTCTCTCGACGATGGAATGGGGATCGGCGTCGATGATCAGGCGGCGAGTGGTTTCGGGGTTGAGAAAGCCCTCGTCGATCGCATTCTGGAACATGAGCATGGCGGGCGCGTAATAGCCATCCAGATTGAGCAGTCCCATGGGCTTTTGATGGATTCCGAGGGCGGCCCAGCTCAAGACCTCGAAGAATTCCTCGAAGGTTCCGATGCCTCCGGGGAGGGTGAGGAAGGCGTCGGAGAGCGAGGCCATGAGGGCTTTTCGCTCATGCATGCCGGCGACGACGTGGAGCTCCGAGAGGCCATCGTGGGCGATTTCGCGGCTGGCGAGAGCACGGGGGATAACGCCGATGGCATGGCCGCCAGCCTCGAGCGTGGCGTCGGCGACGATTCCCATCAGCCCCACCCGGCCGCCGCCGTAGACGAGCTCGACCCCGCGCTCGGCGAGCGCTTTCCCCGTGGCCCGGGCGGCCTGGGCGTGGATCGGCCGGAGGCCGCTCGCCGAGCCGCAAAACACGCATATTCGCATAGTTGCATAGCCTTCTTGTTGGGAATCGATATCCGGTCCGTGTTGGCGCTTGCGTCGGTCGGGGCAATCTATCACACTCAGGCGATTGGGAACGAGTCGGCCAGGGAACCGCCGGCGCGAATGATCTCGGGGAGCAACGTCATGCGAGCGGCCTATATCGAGGGGACAGGTGGGATCGAGCTCATCAAGGTCGGCGACCTGCCCAAGCCCACCGCGGGCCCAGGCCAGGTGCTGGTACGGGTGCGATCGGTCGCCCTGAACCCGATCGACCTCTATTTGCGCTCGGGGCTGGTGGCGATGCCGATGACGTTTCCCTACGTGCTCGGCTGTGATTTCGCCGGCGTGATCGAGCAGGTTGGCCCCGGCGTGACGCGGTTCAAGGTCGCCGACCGGGTTTGGGGCTCGAATCAGGGGCTCC
The DNA here is from genome assembly GCA_021808995.1 of Planctomycetota bacterium. Taxonomy (GTDB): domain Bacteria; phylum Planctomycetota; class Planctomycetia; order Isosphaerales; family Isosphaeraceae; genus JAKBAP01. The sequence continues at coordinate 2,153 of JAKBAP010000556.1, forward strand.
TTGGCCGGCAAGGGGTCGCCGCCGAGTACGCGGCCATCGACGAGTCATGGGTCTATCCCACCCCGACACTCCTGGGCGACAACGAAGCCTCCGCCATGGCCCTGGCTGGTCTGACAGCGCACATGGGGCTCTTCGAGCATGGCCGTCTCCAACCCGGCGAGGTCGTCTACGTCCCTGGCGGGACCGGTGGCGTGGGCTCCATGGTCATCCAGCTCGCCAAGGCCAAGGGGGCCCGAGCCGCCACCTGCGCGGGCAGCCCCGACCGCGTCGAAATCTGCAAACGCCTGGGCGCTGACCTGGTCCTCAATTATAAATCCGACGACATCCCCGCCCGGCTCCGCGAATTCGCCCCCGATGGGGTCGACGTCTGGTTCGAAACCCAGCGCGAGCCCAATCTCGAGGTCTCGATCCCGCTGTTGCGCAAGCGCGGGCGGATGATCCTCATGGCTGGCCGAGCGGCCAAGCCCCCCTTGCCGCTCGGGGCCTTCTATCCCCGCGATTGCTCGATTCACGGCTTCGCCATGTTCAACGCCCACCCCGACGTTCAGCGCAAGGCCGCCACCGACATCGCCAACTGGATCGAGGAGGGGCTCGTTCGGCCCGTCGTCGGGCGAACCTTCCCGCTCGCCGCCACGGCCGAGGCCCAACGGTTCCTCGAGGAAAATACCTTGAAGGGGGCGGGATCGCTCTCTGGCAAGGTCGTCATCACCATCGACTAACGACCC
>JAKBAP010000557.1 GCA_021808995.1 Planctomycetota bacterium
GAGGATGATGGTGTCGCGGCCTTGCTTGCCGGCCTCGATCACGGCTTGCTGGCAGACGGCGACGGGATTCGAGCCCTCCTGACTGTAGACAGGGACCTCGATCTGGGTGCCGATGACCTTGAGCTGCTCGATGGCGGCGGGCCGTTGCAGGTCGGCGGCGACCAGGAGCGGCCGCCGGCCCTGGCTGGCCAAAAGCCGCGCGAGCTTGCCGCATGTGGTGGTCTTGCCGGCGCCTTGCAGTCCGCAAAGCATGATCACGGTCGGCCCGTTTTTATCGAACCGAAGGGTCGGGTCGACGGGTCCCATGAGCTCGATGAGCTCGTCGTGGACGATCTTGACGATCTGTTGTTCGGGCCGAACGCTCTTGATGAGCTGGGCACCGACGGCTTGCTTGCCGACTTTTTCCATGAATTCGCGGACCACGTCCAGGTGGACGTCGGCCTCGAGCAGGGCCGTCCGGACTTCGCGAAGTCCTTCCTGGATGTTGGCCTCGGTCAGGATCCCGGTTTTGCGAAACCGCCTGAGCGCCGACCCGAGCCGCTTTTGGAAATCGTCAAACATGAGCCGCTCTCGTTGCCTCGTTCGCCTGGCATTTCAGTGGCCCTGATTATAGGGTCGCGATCCCCCCGTGACAACGGCAGGGCGATCTCGAACCGCGGACGGGTTCGCGGGGTTGGGAGCTTTGGATGAGATTTACGCCCGATAGCCCGCGTGGGATCGGAGGGCGCGGTCGGCGGCGAGGCTGGTCAGGCCGTCGTGGTTGGACCGGAGGGCGTCGGCCGCCGCGTCGAAGCGAGCGCCAGCCATTTCGAGATAGAGCTCGGCGGCGGCTTCCTCGGCGGGGGTCGCGCGGTTGGTTGAGGAGGCGTGGTCGAACCGAGCCAGGACGCAGCCCGAGGTCACAAGCGCGATCGCCATGTCGGCGATCCGCTCCTGGACGTACTGGCGATCGAGGATCGCTTCTCGATGGGTGACGAGGGCGGTCTCGATCAGGCGGCCGAACCGAGTCGTTCGCCGCGAGATGGCCATGGCGAACGGCCTGAGGGCCGAGGATTTCACGGGAACGACAGGCGCTTTCACAACCCGGCTCAGGTGGTCGCGGCCCAGGCTCCAGAGCGCCGGCAGGGCCGAGCCGGGATGTTTGAGGGCCTCGAGCGTGGTCTTGAATCCCTCGCCAATCTCGCGGACTCCGACCAAGGCGATGAACGCCTTGAGGACCTCGTTGGCCCCTTCGCCAATGGTGTTGATCCGGGCGTCGCGCATCATGCGTTCAAAGGGCTCGTCGGTGAAGTAGCCCTGGCCGCCGTGGACCTGGAGGGTTTCATAGACGCCCTGCCAGACGGCCTCGGTCGAGAAGACCTTGAGAATGGCGGTTTCGAGCATATAGTCTTCCTCGCCACCGTCGATGAGGGCGGCGGTCTGGTAGGTCATGGCCTCCATGGCGTAGGCGTTCGCGGCGAGGAAGGCGATCTTTTTCTTGATGAGCTCGAGCTCGGCCAGGGGCCTGCCAAACTGGCTACGGCGCGCGGCGTGGCGGCAGGCGGCCTCAAGGCAGGCCTTGGCGACGCCGGTGCAGCTTGCTCCAAAGGTGGTGCGGCCGAAATCCAGCACGGTGAGCGCGACCTTGAGCCCTTTTCCGAGTGGTCCCAGGATGTTGGTCGCCGGGACCGCCATGTCGTGAAAGGCGAGCCTGGCCGTGGCCGTCCCCCGGATGCCGCACTTGGGCATTCTGGCCTCGACAATCTCGAAGCCGGGCATCTCGGGAGTAACCAGGAAGGCCGTCACCCTGGAATCCCCCCCCTTGGGATCGGGCGTGCGGGCCATGACCGTGAGCACGTCGGCGATCGCGCCGTTGGTGATGTAACGCTTGGTCCCGTTCAAGAAATAGGTCTGGCCGTCCGCGCTCGGGGTCGCGGTGGTCTGGACGTTGCTGGCGTCGGAGCCGGCTTGTTCCTCGGTGAGGGCGAACGCGGCGAGCTTTTCGCCGCTCGCCAGGGTGGGCAGGAATCGCTCTTTTTGTTCGGGAGTCCCGAAGAGTACGAGTGCCCTGATGCCGATGGATTGATGGGCGTTGACAAAGACCGCCGTCGATGCGCAGCGGGCACCGATGATTTCCATGACCTGGCAGTATCCGCTTTGCGACATTCCCTGGCCGCCCCATTCCCGGGGCGCTGTCATGCCGAGCACGCCGAGCTTGCCCAGCCCCTCGATGACCGATCGTGGGATGTCGGCGTCGCGGTCGATGGCGACGGGGTCGATGTGATTCTCGGCGAAATCGCGAACGCGGTCGACCACGTCCGCGACCCCGGCTTTTTCGACGGCTGTCATTTCCGGGTAGGGAAAAAGGGCCTGGGCGGGGAAATCGCCCCGGAAAAACGGCCTTGCGAACCCCCCGCGGGCCGGCGGGCCGCTGAAGAGCAGCTCCTCGGCCTGTTGAATTTGCTTGGCTCGAAGCGCGTCGTCCGCTGAAACGTGGTCGTGAGGATGCACGGTCGCCGACATGGCGGAGGCTCCTTCCCTGTGGGAAGTACTGATTGCCGACCCGACCCCGGACGCATGGGTACGCCCGCACGCTCATCTGGGAATTGTACCCGCGCCCGCGCCGAAAGGAAGCATCCGTCGGCGCGCGTCGCGCGCGGCCCTGGTTTCAATCCAGGCAGTGGTGAGAGTGTCGTGGTACGACTCGGTCCCGAGCGGGGATCGAATCCGCCGGATGAGGATTTCACCATGAGCGTCGCTCACGACACCAAGCCCAGGCGCGAAATTCGGCCCCGGAAGCGCGCCGGGAGCGGGGATGTCACGGTCGCGGACCTGCTCAGGAGTCTGGGCGGCGTGCCGGCCGATCGCGTACGCCTGAGGCCCGCTCCGGGAA
>JAKBAP010000558.1 GCA_021808995.1 Planctomycetota bacterium
GACCCCCACGCGATTATTCGCGAGGGTTGGGTCGATGTCGGCTATCGCATCGACGGAATCCTCGCCAAGGTCTCACCCGTCCAGGCCGACGAACCCGACCCCAAACAACCCAAGAATCCGATCGATCCCACCAACAAGGCCATCAAGATGGAAGTGAAGGCCGAGAAACCAGAAGACCTCGACACCATCCTCCCCGGATACCTCGACTTTCCCGTCGCCGCTGTCCGCTCGCCCCCTTATCACGCCTTGGCCGACAACCTGATTCGGATCTCGGTCCTGGTCAAGCGCCCCTTTCAGAGCGCCCCCGGCCTGGGTGGCATCATTGTCCGCGACTCGATCGGCGGCGAGTTGTTGCAGTACCGTACCAGCGGGCCGATCCCCGGCTGGTCGCGGGTCATCCTGTTCCGCAAGGCCCCGGCCGACGGCGACTATACCGTCACCCTCGGCCTCGCGGGCTATGGCGAGGCCTATTTCGACGATCTACGCGTCGAGGTCATCGAGGAAAAACCCCGCGCGGGCAACGGCTCGATCGCCCGCGGCCGTCCCCGCGAACGACTCGATTCCCCGGAAAACCCCGATCCCTCCCTCCCCGCGCCAGCCTCGGCCCGAGCGAGCACCCGCAGGCTGGAACGCTAGGGCTGATAGACGTCGTCACTCGCGGCCAGCCGGAATGGCGTGGGCTTCTCGGCAAAAAGCTCGGAATGGATCTCGACGAGCTCGCTGGGCCTGGCTTGCTCGACTCGCTGGGCGAGTTTCTCGGTGGCTAGAGCCGTTGAGATCGCGGGCATGAGGGGAACCTCCCGATCCTCGATCGTGGGATCACGAAACCACACCATGCTAACCCGAGATCGGGCTTCCGGAAAGCCGCGACGAAATCCTAACCGTCCGCGAGGCAAGGCTTTCCGCGTGGTTTGAGATCGGGTTCCCGTTCACGTGACCAAGCCCGAAAGGCCGCACGAAGCGGGTCGCCAAATCCATGTTTGGTGGTCCCGCTCGAGAGTCCGACCACCGGAATCAATTGAACAAAGTCCAGGGAAAAGGCAACGATGAAAGGACAGATCAACCTGATTCATGCGACCGGGGCGGCCAAGAGGCCAGGTCGCGACTCCCGGAGATTCACCACCATGGCTTCGCGCGCGAAGATCAAGGCCCGCCACTTCAGCACCCATATCGACCTGCCACCGTCCGCCCGCGAGCAATTGATCGATATGCTCAACGACCACCTGGCCGACGCCTTCGACCTCATGAGCCAGACCAAGCAAGCCCACTGGAATGTCAAGGGCAAGGACTTTTACTCGCTCCATCTCCTCTTTGACGAGGCCGCCGGCGAGCTCGCGGAATTCGTCGATGAGCTCGCCGAACGCGCGGTCAGCCTAGGAGGATACGCCACCGGAACCGCCCGAATGGCCGCGGCCAATTCCGCCCTTCCCGAATACCCCACCGACGCGGTCGATTGCTCCGATCATGTGCGAGCCCTCGTCGAACGATTCGGACTCTTCGCCTCCCGCGTCCGAACCGCCATCGACGCCGCCGGCGAAATGGGCGACCAATCCACGGCCGACCTCTACACCGAGATCTCCCGCGCCATCGACAAACGCCTCTGGTTCCTTGAGGCCCACGTCCAGCGCGAGGCATGAACACCACGCCATCGAAAACCACGTCGCTCGCTCTACGCCCAATCCTGTTATGAAATTCACGGGAGCCTCTTGACCCAACGATCGGCGGGGCGTATCCTGGGTCTGTGTTAATAATCTAACGGGAGGTATCGGGAGATGGGACGACCGCCGGCCGAGACCCTGACGGGTCGGGAGGCTCAGGTGATGGACGCTGTCTGGCGGCTCGGTGAGGCGACCGCCGAGCAGGTGCGCGACGCGCTCGCGGAGCCGCTCCACGATTCGACGGTGCGAACCATGTTGCGGGTGCTCGAGGGGAAGGGATACCTGAGCCACGAATCGCGGGGCAAGGCGTTTGTGTATCGGGCCGCCGTCGACCGGACAAAGGCTCAGCGGAGCGCCCTCGTGAGCCTGCTGGCCCGGCTCTTCGATGGCTCGGCCGAGGATCTGGTGCTGCGCCTGATCGAGGACGAACGGATCACTCCGGAGCAACTGGAATCCCTCAAGCGCTCAACTCCCAAGCCCAAGGGCCGTCGCGGAGACCAGGCAAAAGACCCGTCATCCTGAATCGACCACCCAACCGGAGCCCGACCATGATCGACCCCTATCACGCGCTGATTTTCGGTGATCGGACCCTGCTTGTCGGGCTTGATCTGACGACCAAGGCAACGGTGCCGCTGCTCGCCGCGTACGTGTGCCACGGCGCGCTTGGGCGGCGGCGGACATTGGCGCGATCGGCGATCTGGAACGCGAGCCTGGTCGGGCTCTTGCTCTTGCCGGCTTCCCTGGCCCTACCGCGATGGATCGTGACGATCCCGTCCCCGGAAGCGACCCTGACCGCGCCCATCACTCACGAATCCAGAGCCATCCTTCCCGAGCCGATCGCATCCACTTTCGCGAAGGTCGTCATCCCTGATCCCGTTGTCCCTCGGCTCATGGAGCCCACCTTGGCCGTGTCCACGACTAGACCGATCCTGGGCGGAATGGACATCGTGATAGGATTTTATCTGTTGATCGTCGCGGTACTGGCCGCGCGGCTGGCCGTGGCTCTCAAGGGGATCGCGGGGTTGAGGAAAGGGTGCGCGAGGGTTCACGAGGATCACTGGCTAGCGGCACTTGATCATTGGCGGGGGTTCCTGGGGATTTCTCGGCGGGTGCTGCTCCTTGCCTCGGATCGGGTGTCGGTGCCGATCGTGGTCGGCTGGTTCCGGCCCTCCATCATCGTGCCTCGTTC
>JAKBAP010000093.1 GCA_021808995.1 Planctomycetota bacterium
ATGAGATAGAGAGGCTTCGCATTCATCGAGCGAAATTCCATGGGGAGTGGAACTACACCATCAAGCCGAACGGTAAAGCAAAATGATCAAGTTATTTCCGTGCGCGTCCTTAGTTCCCAGATTATTGAGGCGCTACACTAGTACTACAGTTGTATCTAATAACCAGTTCTGCTATTCCTGGTCAAGGTCGAGATCAAGGAGGGTCGCCATGGCCGGCGGTGGGAATGAAGACGTCAAGGACTGGGGTCGGGAGCTGAATGCTGTCGCCGACCGTGTCGGGGTGAGATTTCCGCGTAGCGAGACACGCGACCGTGTGCGGGCTTATCTCATCGGCCTGCTCGGGCCGGTCCGAAGATCCCAGAGATCCATCTTTCGCAGCCTGCCCAAGACGGACCGTAAGACATCTTTCACCCGCAAGAGGAGACTTCGGATCCTGCTCGATTTCTCGACCACCGGGGCTCGTAGCGGCTCTGGCGAGCCAATTTCGGAGCGCTCCGGGCAGCGCTGAGTGATGAAAACGCTCGAGCACCCCTTGGGTGAGCTGGAACGGTTCAATCCGCCTCGCGGTGGGCGCGAGACGACGCGAACTCTCGCGATGAGAGCCCCTCCATCAGTCGCTCGTCATCAAGCAGGCGTCTATCGAAAGGCAAGCTTCGCGGAGCACTGGCCCTGGAACCAACGTCGGCCCGCTTGCGTCGCCGCGGCCGCCAGCGAATCGCGCCGGCCCGCCGCGTGCTTGAACCACCGCCCAAAATGCCGCACCGTCTCCAGCCAGCCTTCGCCATTGACACCCAGACGCTCCAAAATCGGCGCAAGGCCGCCGGGAATCGAGCCTCGCTTCCCCGCCCGAAGTTCTCGACCCGTCCAATCCAGTAGCGAAAGGTAGTTCTCGACCGGCATCGGCGGAAAGCCCCGATCCGACGCCCTGGCCGCGGGGCGAGGTCGACGGCGCGGTTCGGATTTCTCTTCCATTGATGGGACGACCGAAGGCGAATCGTCGGGGGTCGCCGCGATTTCCCGCGCCGGCCCTTCTCGCGGCGTCGGTTCGCGGTGCCACGCATCCGGGCGCTCGGGCGGGGCGGACGCGACGACGTCACTCGACACCGCCGACGTTGACTCTTCGGATCGGGCTGGTTCGATCACTGCCTGGACATGTACTTGAGTCTTGACTCGTCGGTTGGAGTTTGCTAGCTTGGTTGGACTTCTTGAGGAGGCATTCCGATGACGATGGCTGGCTCTCGCCTGGTCGACCCTTCGGTGACTCGTTGGAAGGTATCTCCTGGCATCCACCCTCCGCCTCGCGAGGAATCCACGAACCCGCCCGGATCGGCAATAACAAAACAAAACGCGTTCAGAGGCGCGTTTGGCTCGTTGGAACGGATCCGGGGCCGGCACCGGCCTCATGTGCGAGCTTGTTCCAGAGTCGTAGGAGCTCGGCGGGGTCGCGGACGACCAGGTCGACGGTGGGGGGCTTGGGTTGGCTGGGGTTTTGATCGATCCAGATCGTGAACATCCCGGCCGCGCGGCCACCGGCCATGTCCGAGGCGGTGCTGTCGCCGACCATCGCGACCACGTCGGGAGATCGGCCGATGCGCTCGAGGGCGACACGAAAGAGCGGATGCTCGGGCTTGCCAAAGGCGATGGGATCCGAGCCCGAGGCGGTCGCGATCGCCGCCGCCAGGGCACCACAGCCAGGCTCGAAGAGGTCGGGGCCGACCGGGAACCGGGCGTCGAGGTTGATCGCGAAGAACGCCGCCCCTCCCGCGACGGCCCGCGCGGCCGCCCGTAGCCGCGGATAGCTAAAGGATGGGTCGACCCCCACGATGACCGCGAGCGCCTCGGACGCCTGGTCCTCGCCCACTGGCCGGCAGCCGGCCTCGCGGAGAACCGTCACCAGCTCGTCGGTGCCGATAACGAGCACTGGAACCGGCCCCAATCTCCGGCGGATCTCGTCGCCGACCAGGTCAAACGCGGTCACCACGTCTCGCGATTCGGCCGTGATGCCCATGCTCACAAGCCGGTCCCGGAGCACGTCGCCGCCATGACGCGAACAATTCGACGCGAAGACCACCTCGTGCCCGGCCCCGCGAATCGCGGTCACGAGTTCGGCGGCCCCTGGCAAGAGGGTGGGACCTTCCCAGATCGTGCCGTCCAGGTCGAAGACGAAGCCCTTGATCCTGGCCAGCGATTCGTCGCTCGTCATGCCCTCGGCCCCCCCTGCGATCGATCCCAGCCCCGGTTAACGACCGACATGATCCTAACAAGCCAGCCAGGGGACCGGAACTCCGATACCAGTCGGATCGGCCGAGTTCCCCATGGCCTCGGTTCAGCCTGGTGGCGGAGCCTCTTCGTTGATGCTAAGCTTAACCCGTGGCGTGAGTCGCTCGCCCGGGATGCTTTCCAAATATTGACAGCGACGCGGAGGCGTTTTTAATGAACCTGCTCGAGCAGCTTCGCGGCATGACCGTGGTCGTCGCCGATACGGGCGATTTTGAGTCGATCGCTCAATTTCAGCCGCGGGACGCGACCACGAATCCCTCGCTGATTTTCAAGGCGGCCGGGATGCCGCGATACAAGCACCTGGTCGAGGAAGCCGTCGCGAAGGCCCAATCGGACTCCGCGGCGGGATCTCCAGAGTTCATCGATTCGTGCATCGACCATCTCTTTGTCGCCTTCGGGCTTGAGATCTTGAAGCTCATCCCCGGCCGAGTGTCCACCGAGGTCGACGCTGGGCTGTCGTTCGACACCGAGGCGACCCTGAAAAAGGCGCGCCGGCTGATCGCGCTTTATGAAGAGCAAAAGATCGATCGCAACCGGATCTTGATCAAGATCGCCTCGACGTGGGAAGGGATCAAGGCCGCCGAGAAGCTCGAGAAAGAGGGCATCCACTGCAATCTCACGTTGCTTTTCGGCTTTTGCCAGGCCGTTGCCTGCGCCCAGGCCAAGGTCACCCTGATTTCCCCTTTCGTCGGCCGCATCCACGACTGGTTTTGCAAGGAGAAAGGGGTCAAGACCATCCCCGCCACCGAGGACCCGGGCGTTCATTCGGTCACTCATATCTACAATTACTACAAAAAATTTGGTTACAAGACCGAGGTGATGGGGGCGAGCTTCCGCAATATTGGCGAGATCGTCGAGCTCGCCGGTTGCGACCTCCTCACGATCGCGCCTGAGCTCCTGGACGAGCTCAAGCACAAGGAAGCGACCCTGGTCCGCAAGCTCTCGCCCGAGACAGCCCAGGCGAGCGAGCCAAAGGCCCTCGACCTGAACGAGGCCGCCTTTCGCTGGATGCTCAACGAGGACCAGATGGCGACCGAGAAGCTCTCGGACGGCATTCGGAAGTTCAACGCCGACCTGGTCAAGCTGCGGGAGCTCACGAACACCCTTTCGCGCGAGCTTGTCAGCGTCTAACGCGCGGGCGGGGGAAATCGGGCGATGGAAAACGACGCTCTCGCGGAACCGATTCGGCTCACCCAGTTCGCCAAGCGCGCGGGGTGCGCGGCCAAGCAGCCGCCCGATTTCCTGCTGTCCCTTTTGAAGCGACTGCCGGTGGTCACGGATCCCAACGTGATCGTCGGCCATTCGACGTCGGACGACGCGGCGGTTTATCGGCTTTCGGATGATCTGGCGCTGGTGCTCACGACCGATTTCTTCACGCCGATCGTCGATCGGCCGTATGATTTCGGGGCGGTGGCGGCGGCCAATGCGCTCTCGGATGTTTATGCGATGGGGGGCGAGCCCCTGGCCGCGCTCAGCCTGGTTGGGTTTCCCACGGGGGCGTTGCCGGCGACCGTGCTGGCCGAGATCCTGGAGGGTGCCACCTGGAAGGCGGCCGAGGCTGGCGTCCCGATCGTGGGGGGGCATACGATCGTCTCGGAAGAGCCGATCTTTGGCCTGGCGGTCGTGGGCCGGGTCGACCCCCGATTGCTCATTACCAACGCGGGCGCTCGGGTAGGTGATGCTCTGGTCTTGACCAAGCCGATCGGCCTGGGCCTGATCACGACCGCGGCCAAGCGCGGCGAGGATCATCTGGGGGCGATAGGCGAGGCGCTCGAGGTGATGATTACGCTCAACAAGGGCGCGGCCGAGGTGTTCACGGCCGCGAAAGCGGGCGCCCTCACCGACATCACCGGTTTTGGGCTCCTGGGCCATCTGCGAAACATGACGACCGCCAGCGGCGTGACGGCCGAGGTCTGGTTTGACCAGGTCCCGTTCCTGAGCGCGGCCCGGGTCTATGTCGAGCAAGGAATGGCACCTGGAGGGACGCACGGCAATCGGCGGTTTCTGGCGAACTGGGTCGATTACGACGCCGACCTTGGCGAATCGGACCAGCTCTTGCTGTGCGACGCGCAGACGTCCGGGGGGCTCCTCGCGGCGGTCGAGCCGGGGCGAGTTCCCGAGATTCTGCGGGCGCTCAAGGCCAAGGGGCTCTCGCGGGCCTCGGTGATTGGTTCGATGGTGGCCGGCCAGCCAGGGCGGATCCACGTTCGCCGCGGGAACGTGGCGATCAAGCCATCGGAAGTGAACCACGAGTCGTGACCGGCGACCGAGACGAGGCTCCGCCAGAAATCGACCGCCGCGCGGATGGAGTCTTTGTGTGTTGATTCCGATCGGAATGGAAGCCGACGGAGTGGTCCAGATCTTTTTGGAATCAACATCGGAGCCTTGATCCATGACGGCGATTATCGGGGGGGGTCCTCGCGGTGTTGCTGGTAGGTGTGTTGGACGGGCCTGTCGACCCGCCGCGCGCGCCTCGGCAGGAGTTCCATGCGTTGGTTCAGGGCTGGTATGCCGCCCAGGAAGCATGTCGCCTGAAAATGCAAGAACCCGCGGCGACGCCAGAGGCTCGAAAAGCGCGTTGGCTGGCGGCGACCGCGCCCCTGGGACATTTCCATCAGGACTTCATTGACCTGGCCATTCGAAACCCCCAGGATCCGGTTGGGTTTGACGCTCCGATGTGGGTCTTGACTCATTAACCCTCCTCGAGAACGGCCCAAAAGGCCGTCGATCTCCTCGTGGCGACCCACATTGGTGATCCGAGGCTCGAGAAGCTTTGCCTTGCCCCCTATGTGGTTGAGAGCGTCCTTACCGCTCCCGAGACCCTTTTTCGCACGCTCAGCGAGAAGTGCTCGAGCCGCGAGTCAAGGGCATGGGGCGCGTTCGCCCTTGGTCGGCATCTCGAGGCACGGGCCCGGGTGGTCCGTCACATCCGCATCGATCCGGAATTCGCGGAGCACATCCGTTCCACGATGGACCCCACCGAATATCAGAGCTTGAACTCCAAGGATCCCGCCGCCCTGGAGCAAGAGGCGGTGGCCGCCTTTCAATCCGTTCTCGAGACGGCCCCTGATGTGAGAGGGGCCGATCGGCCCACGCTCGGCGAGGAGGCGCGCGGCGACCTGTTCGAGCTCGAGCGCCTGACCGTTGGCAAGCTCGCCCCCGAGATCGAGGGGCAAGACGTCGAGGGCCACCCGATGAAGCTGAGCACTTTCCGCGGCAAATTCGGGGTCTCCGATTCTGGAGCTCCGGGGCGAATCCGCTGTTTGATTTCGAGCGGATGTTTGTGAGGAAAATGGAAGGCAAGCCCTTCGTCTTGCTCGGAGTGAATCAGGGCGAGGATCGCGAAACGGCCGCGAGAATCGTCCGTGAGCAAGGGATCCCATGGAATTCATGGTGGGACGGCCCAGCCAGCCCAATCGCGATGAGCTGGAAGATTCGGAAATGGACGACGACCTACGTCATTGATCCCGATGGGGTGATCCAGCTCAAGCAGCTTGGCGAACGGGATTTCGACGTCGTGGTGGAACATTTGATGAAGGATTGGAAACCGAAAAGCGACGAGAGCTCGTCCTTACCCGGCCACTGACACTGGCTTGGGCGAGCCAACGGATTCTGACGGTTCCTTGAAAGTCGTGATTGAACCTGATGCGGCGAGGACGCGACCACGACTTCGCCGAGCACGGTTCATTTTCCCCGGAGCCATCAATGCCCATTGATTTCTCTTGCGTGAGGGCCATTGTGGAGTTACGATAAGGTTTTACCACTCGCGGGGGGTCTAGCCATGCGCGCGTCCTTGAAGTCTCTCGCCTTGCTCTCGATGATCGCGGTGTTCGGATGCGGTGGGGGGGCGAGGCTTGATGCCTCGAGCAAGGAAAAGCTCGAGGACTCGATGAAGGCCATGCGGGCGGGCATGACGGACGTCCAGAAGAGGGAGTTCGCCCAGGACCTGGCGACCGCGGTTGGGCAGGGGGCGATGATGTCGGGCTTTGCCGCGGGCGGGGAAAAGGGGAAGGAGGCGGCGGCCTCGAATCCCGCCGACGCCTATAAACCCCTCAACGGCATGACCGCCGAGGAAATCCACGACAAGGCCGTCGAGCGCCGGCAAAAAGCCGGCACCAAGGCCAAGTAACGTCAAGCCTCGTGCCTAGCCCACGTCGAAGGCCTGGCGCAGGCAATCGAGGGCTTCCTGGCCGCGGTTGTGGTCCGCGCCGACGTTGATGCGGACCTCGCTGGTATTGATCAGGTTGATATTGATGCCACGGTCGGCCAGGGCCGCGAACATGCGGGTGGCGACGCCGGCGTGACTACGCATCCCGACGCCGATCACCGAGAGTTTGGCCAGAGCCGGCTCGACCGAGACACGCTCGACGCCGGCGCTCTTGACGGCCATGACAGCGCGGTCGGCCGCGTCCCGGGGGACGGTGAACGAGAGCAGCGAATCGCCGGCGTCGCCGACGTTCTGGACGATCATGTCGACGAACACGCCGGCCTCGGCGATCGCGCGAAACACGCGAGCCGCCCGGCCAGGCTGATCGGGGACGTTAAAGAGCGCGATCCGGGCCTGAGTGTCGTCGAGCTCGACCCCGGAAATCACCAGGTCTTCCATTCCGCGTGGGGAAAAGTCGGTGCTGGAGACGGTGTTATCATCTTCAGGGACCGGCTTTAGGCCAGCGCGAGAGCGGGGCTCGGTGAAATGGCTCGAGAGTTGGTCGAGGGCGAACGCGCGGTGGACGGCGCGGAGGGCCTCGGCGGCGGCGGAGCGCTCGACGAGGACGCTGATCTTGATTTCGGAGGTTGTAATCATCTGGATGTTGACGCCGGCCTCGGCGAGGGCCTCGAACATGGCGGTGGCGACGCCGGTGTGGGTGCGCATGCCCATGCCGACGACGGAGACCTTGGCGACCTCGGCGTCGTGTGCGGTTCCGGCCGCGCCTGTTTCCTCGGCGGCGGCGTGGGCGGCCTCGAGCGTGGCGGGCAGGTCCCCCTTGGCCACGGTAAAGCTAACCTCGGTCTTGCCGTCGGTCGAGACGTTCTGGACGATCATGTCGACCACGATGTTGGCCGCCGCGATCCGGCGAAAGATGGAATGCACCGCCCCTGGACGATCGGGCACCCCCTGGATCGTGATTCGGGCCTCTTCCTTGGCGAGGGCAGCGCCCGTCACACGGGTGCCCAGCCGGCGGGCGTCGAGCTCATCCACGATCCAGGTCCCAGGCGCGTCGGAAAACGAGCTTCGGACGTGGATCGGGACGCCGTATTTCTTGGCGAATTCGATCGACCGAGAGTGCATGACGCCGGCGCCGAGACTTGCCAGTTCAAGCATTTCATCATAGCTGATGCGGTCGAGCTTTCGGGCCTCGGGGACGACGCGGGGGTCGGTGGTGTAGACGCCATCGACATCGGTGTAGATTTCGCAGGCGTTGGCGGAGAGCACGGCCGCCAGGGCGACCGCCGTCGTGTCCGAACCTCCGCGGCCCAGGGTGGTGATGTTGGAATGCTCGTCGATCCCTTGAAAGCCGGCCACGATCACGATCTGGCCGGCGTCGAGCGCCTGCCGCAGTCGTAGGGTCGAGATGTTCTGGATCCGGGCCTTGGTGTGAAAGCTGTCGGTCACGAGCCCGATCTGGGCCCCGGTAAAGCTGATGGCGGGGACGCCCAGGCTGACGATCGCCATCGCCATGAGCGCGACCGAGACCTGCTCGCCGGTGGACAGCAGCATGTCGAGTTCGCGAGCCGGGGGGTTTTCCGAGATTTCGCGGGCGAGCGCGAGGAGCTCATCGGTGGTGTGGCCGCGGGCCGAGACGACCACGAGCACCTGATCGCCGCGTTCATGGGCCAGGATCGCCCGTCGGGCGGCCGCGAGGATCTTATCTGAATCGGCCACGCTGGTGCCGCCGAATTTCTGTACCACAAGGGCCACGGATCGCACTCCCAGTGATGTCGAGCGAAGGTGTTTCGAGGACGGCCGGAAGGTGCTAGGCCCGTCCGTCCCAGTCGAGGTCGAGGAATTGTCCCATGAGCCGCCAGCCGGCGTTCAGGAATGGTCCCTGGCCGTTCCTGGGGGCGATTTCGTCGTAGGTGAGGCCCGAGGGCCTGATGCCCGAGCCACACGCCGCCCAGGCGACCGGAGCCCGATCGTGGGCTCGAGTCCGGAGCAAGGTCGAGTGGTCGGGGGTGATCACGATCCGCCAGTTGTCGTAATTCTCAAGTGCCCGGCGGACCGGGCCCACGATGGCCTGGTCGATGCGTTCGATGGCTTCGATCTTGGCCTCGGCCCGGCCCTCGTGGCTGGCCTCGTCGGGTGCCTCCACGTGGACGCAGACGAGGTCGTGGTCGGCGATGGCGCGCGCGGCGTATTGTCCCTTGGCCGCGTAGTCGGTGTCGAGGTATCCGGTCGCGCCCGGGACGTCGACGCGGGCCCAGCCGGCGAGGGCGGCCACGCCCCGGACCAGATCGACGGCCGAGATCATGGCGGCCTTTTTGCCGTGGATCTGGAAAAACGGGGTCATCGACGGTGCCAGCCCTTGCCCCCAAAGCCAGATCGCGCTGGCGGGGCGGCGGCCGGCCGCGACGCGAGCGGCGTTGACGGGGTGATCGCGAAGGATCGGCTCGGCCTTTTTCATGAGCTCGCGGAGCAGCTCGGACCCGGGCCCGCGGGGAAGGTGGTCGGCGGCCGGCTGGTCGGGGTGGTCGTGGGGGGGCGTGGTCGTGGTCTCGGATCCAAACGGAGCACCGTTGGCACCCCGATACACCATCAGGTTGCGATAGCTGACGCCGGGGTGAAACTCGATCGTTTCCGATCCCAGTTCGGCCGCGATGGACTCGATGAGGGCTTTTCCCTCGGGGTTCGAGATATGCCCGGCGGTGAAGTCGGTGAGCCGGCCGGAATCGATGGTCATCAGATTGCAGCGGATCGCCCAGTCGTGGGGTCCGAGCGCCACCCCCATCGCGGCGGCCTCAAGGGGGGCTCTGCCGGTATAGAACCGCTCGGGGTCGTAGCCCAGAAGGGAAAGGGTCGCCACGTCGCTGGCCGGCAGAAACCGATCCGGCACATTGCGTGAGAGCCCGACGACCCCCTCGCTCGCGATCCGGTCCATTTCGGGAATTCGCGCCACCTGAAGCGGCGTCTTGCCCCCCAGCGAGGCCAGCGGCTCGTCCGCGGCCCCGTCGGGGATCACCATCACATACTTCACGCCCGTCATCGTCGTCCTGGTTCCTTGCGCAAAAGCTGAGTCAAATTCACGGTGCACTCGCTACGTAAACGGTGCCAGGCAGCGTTTTCCGGCGAAATCAGGGCTGACTTCCGGTCTCCCCGGGGAGTGGCGGCATGGAACTCTCGGTCGCGCCGCCCGGTGGTGGGCTCTCAAGCCGTAGCCCGCTCGAACCGCCGGCCTCGGCCAGTCGGTTGACCGCTTTCCCGCCAGGCTCAAGCTTGAAATGCTCTTCCGTCCAGTGAGCCGCCTTCTGGAATCGCTCTTCTTGCTTGGCGCACTTTTCCTCCCATCCCTTGATCCGGTCGAGCTCGCGCTGAGTCCGACGATAACGGTTCTTGTCGCCGGTCGCGAGTAGCATCTTGCCTTCATTCTCCAGTGAGAGCTCCTGGATCTTGGCCTTTTCCTTGGCCTCATTATAATTGTAAGCCATTTGCTGGTAATAGTCTCGCACGTCGCTGGTGACCGATTTGCAGCCGCAGGCCGTGATCGCGGCCGTGAGTATCAGTCCGCGTGAAATCGCGGACCGCGCGATTGGCCGCCTCGATTGGGGCGTCATGTGGACCTCCATGTCCCGGACGAGAAATGATCAGCGCGTCTTGCGCTGACGTGGATGCGGCGGATGATAAGCGGATCGGCCATAACTCGCAATCTCAGTCCTCGACCCCCATCCGCACGGTGGGCGCGTGGACGACGTCGAGCCGATCGATGATTGCAATCGCGGATTCGAGGTCGGCCTGGATCGCGTGGTGGGTCATGATGACGAGCGGGACGGGGCTGGATTCGGGAGCGTCGTCGCCGGAATCGTGCTGGATCACGCTGGCGATGCTGATGCCGCTGTCGCCGAGGATCTGGGCGATCCTGCCCAGGACGCCGGGCTGGTCGGCGATGGTAAAGCGAAGGTAATAGCGGGATTTGATCGTGTTGGCGGGGGCGAAATCGTGGGCTGGTTGGGAGTCGGCCCAGAGGCGGGCGACGCGTGAAGTTGCCTGGGCGCGACCGGTGGCGACATCGATCAGGTCGGCGACGACGGCCGACGCGGTTGGCATAGCTCCGGCTCCGCGTCCCTGGAAAAGGGTGTCGCCGACGGCGTCGCCAACGACGCGAATGGCGTTATAGGGGCCACGGACCTCGGCGAGTGGCTCGCCCCGCTTGACCAGTGTTGGCGCCACGCGGAGGTCGAGCCCGGAGGCCGTGAGCCTGGCGAGCGCCAAAAGCTTGACCGCGTAGCCCAGCTCTCCGGCGTAGGTCAAATCGGCGAGTTCGAGCCGGTCGATCCCCTGGCGCGCGATCAGGCTGGGGCGGATGTTGGTCTCAAACGCGAGTTGAACCAGGATCGCGAGCTTGTGGGCGGTGTCGGTGCCGTCGACGTCGAGGGTCGGGTCGGACTCGGCGTAACCCAGGCGCTGGGCCTCGGAGAGGGCATCGGCGTAGCGGAGCCCCTCGCCAGTCATCCGGGTGAGGATGAAATTGCACGTCCCGTTCAGGATCGCCGCCAGGCTCTGGATCTGGTTGGCCGCCAGCGCGACCCCAAGCGCCTGCACGATCGGCACCCCGCCGCCGACGCTGGCCTCGAACGCGACCGCGCGGCCGGCCGCCTGGGCCCGGGCGAAAATCTCGGGTCCATGCTCGGCGAGGAGGGCCTTATTGGCGGTTACCACGTGCTTGCCGGCCGCGAGCGCGGCCAGCACGAGCTCGCGCGCGACGGTCGTGCCGCCGATCGTCTCCACGATCACGTCGATCTCGCGGTCGGCGACCACGCCGAAGGCGTCGTTGGTGAGCGGGACGCGGCCGATGTCGATCGTTCGCGGCTTGGCCCGGTCGCGAACGGCGACGGCGGCGAGCCGGAGCGGCCGGCCGGCACGCCTCGCGATTCGATCGGGTTGTTCCAGAAGCAGCCTGGCGGCCCCGCCCCCCACCGTCCCAAGCCCCAAGAGCCCGATTCGCAGCGTCTCCATCACGACTAGCGGTTCCTCATCCTGACGGGTCGTTGTCATCAACCCAGCACCGTGAGCGGCCCGCGCGTCACACCGTACTGGCCAGTCGCCCGGAGCTCTCTCCAGAGCGACCTGGCGTCGCGGCGGCCGGCCAAGGTCGCGTGATAGAGCTCCAGGATCGACGCCACGTCGGCCGGTTCGTCGTCCAGGAACTCCACCCGCAGCCGCCGCGCTCCCCGGGCGAGCAAGGCCGGCAGAAACTCGGCCGCCGTCTGCGGAGTCGCATTATACAGAGTGTTGCGACATCCGACGTCGGCCTTGAGCGGATGGACCTTCCCCACCCGGTCCCGGAGCGAAACCTGATGGCGATCGCAGGGCCGGCCGCAATTGGTCGCGTCGGTCCCCGGCGACAGGACCGCGCAAAACACGCAATGCTCCATGTGAAACATCGGAATATGCTGATGAACAACCACCTCGAGCCATGACGGCGGGACCTCCGCGAACAGGTCGAAAAGCTGGGCCGCGCTCAGGTCATACGATGCCGTCGCCCAGGCCGCCCCTCGGCCTTTCAGGAACGCGACGGTGAGGGGATTCGCCGCGTTGAGCGCGAAATCGGCGACGAACGGGACCCCGCGCTCGATGCAATAGGCCATGCCGCCGGCGTTTCGCACGAGCAACCCGTCAGCGCCTTGCCTTGCCAGATAGGCGAAGAGATTGGCCTCGCCGGGCTTCTCGATCCGCGGTGTCGCCAGGTGAAGAGTCGCCAGGGGTCCCCGGTCGCGGGTGATCGCGACGGCCCTGGCGCATTCCTTGACGTCTTGAAGGTCGACGTAGAGCGTTCGAACACCCGATTCCAGGGCCGGCGCGATCTGGTCGAGCCGGCGGCAGAGCACCGTGATTTCCGCCGCGGTCGGGACGGGGCGGCTGATCTCGGCGGCGCGCTCGGCCACGATCGGCGTCATGAGCCGGGGCAAGACGGGCTGGCGGACGATGACGCGGTCGGCCGTGGATTCCTGGTCGAGTTGTTCGATCAGCTCGCGTCTGAGGTGGTTGATCAGGCTCTTGGGCGCCAGCGGCCGTCCCTCGATCCGGGCGGTCACGGATCCGAGCGCGTAAATCGTGCCTCCCAGACGTCCGAGCTGGTCTCGGAACAGGGCTTCGTCGGCGACCAGGCTGTCGGCCATCGAAAGGACTTCGGTCGTCTGGGCGAAGGCTGTCCGTCCGGTCGCGGTCGTCGCGGTGATCGCGAGCGGCGTGCCCACCTGGGCCGTGACCGCGAAGTCCACCACGATCAGACGCGTCGGCCGTCCCTCGAAGCTCTTTCGCAGCCTCCGCGACAGCTCGGGATCGTCGGTCTTCCAGACGCGCTGGCCGACCTGGAGGGCGCGGAGGTCGACGTCGCCCCGGCCGAATCGCAGCTCGACCCGAGGAAACGCCGGGCGATCAACGACCTCGTAGACACGACCCCCTTGCTCCGCGAGACCCGAGCTGTCATCGCCGTCGAAAACCAAGCCATCGCCAGGCTTGACTGGCGAGGCCAGGGTCAGGTGGACGCCCGACCCCGTGATCGCCTCGATCGAGCCCAAAGGGAGCCCGCGCTTCTTGGAGTAATCACCGCGGACCAGAACCTTGTGATTGATCCCGTCGAGAAACCCGTGGGAAAAGCCCCGTGAAAACGAGAGCTGCATCTCGTCGACCTGGCTCTTGGTGAAAGTCGCGGGCTTGCCCGCCCAGGCGGCGTCGAGGGCGTCTCGATAATGGCGGGTGATATTGGCGACGTACTCGGCCGTCTTGAGCCGGCCCTCGATCTTGAGCGAACTCACCCCAAGCTCGATAAGCCTGGGGACAAGGTCATAGGCGGCCAGATCCTGGGGCGAGAGCAAATACTGAAGGTCGCCGAGTTCGATATCCTTGCCGTCGCGAACGACGGTATAGGGCATGCGACAGGCCTGGGCGCATTCGCCGCGGTTGGCCGATCGGCCCCCGAGGGCTTCACTGGTCAGGCATTGCCCGGAATACGCGACGCAAAGCGCACCATGGACGAAAACCTCGAGCGGAATCGGTGAATCGCGACGGATCTTGCCGATTTCGGCGAGTGATAATTCACGAGCCAGGATCACCCGAGAGCAACCCATCTCGGCCGCCAGCGTGACTCCGGCCGCGCTCGTGATCGACATCTGGGTCGAGGCGTGGATCTCAAGGTCAGGCGCGATGGCCCGAATCAGCCCCACCAGGCCCAGGTCCTGAACAATCACCGCGTCGACGCCAGCCAGGGCGATTTCACGGACCGCCGTTTCGATTTCGCCAAGCTCATGGGTAAAGATCAGGGTGTTGAGGGCGACATAGCCCTTGACGCCCCGGCGATGGAGCTCGGCCATGATCTCTGGCAGCTCGGCCCCCCCGAAATTGGTGGCCCGAATCCGGGCATTATGACGCTCAAGCCCAAAGTAAACGGCGTCAGCGCCGTTTTCGATGGCGGCCTTCAGGCACTCGCGGTCGCCGGCGGGAGCGAGCAATTCAGGACGCGTGGGGGTATTGCCGGCGCTCTCGCCCTCGGTTTCGCACGTGTTTTCCAGATCAATCAGACCGGCGAGCATCCACGGA
>JAKBAP010000559.1 GCA_021808995.1 Planctomycetota bacterium
GCCCTGCTTGAGCATTGGCGGCAGGCCAAGCGCATGAGCCACGACATCCGCGAGCGCTCCCAATCGGATCGGTGATTCGAGCAACCGGGCCAGATCGGGGTCGATCGGCTTGCGCAGCTCGCAGACCTTCCGAAACAACGAGATCAATTCGCGGGCTCGGGCCGGCGAATGGTCGGGATCATCCTCGTCATCCAGAATCCGGGCCTCCGCCAGGCGATAGAGCTTGTCGGTCGGGATCTCACGGACTAGGCCGACCCGCTTACAGCCGAGCAAGAGCATGTTGAATCGGCCGTCGGGCAGTCGCTCATGCTGGACGATCTTCCCGAGACAGGCGACGTCCATGATCGGAACGGGCTCGGTCCACGGAGAATGCGGCGGAGCGGGGCGGATCTGCACCATCGCGATGAGCTGGTCGCCCTCGAGCGCGTCGCGAGTCATCTGGCGATAGCGAGGTTCGAAAATATGCAATGGAAGGAGGGCGTGAGGCAAAAGAACCAGCCCCGGCAAGGGAAACAAACGGCATTGATTGGAGAAATTGTTAATTTGAATATGGTAATCCATCGATCCGCCCGGCGAAATCGCCTGAGGAAACAATCGGAAGCGCCAGGGCCGACATCCAAGACGAGGGACCAAGCCCGAAAAACTGGTTCGATCGACACGATCGAGTTAGGCGTCAGTCGCCCGGGGGGTTGTGAAGTCGATTGTCAGAACCACCATACTCTGGCACATTGTAGTTATGAATCGAGGTGCGACAAGCCGATCTCGGCCGGCGTGCCACGAGGACTCATCCTGGAGGCCGACCGAGCTCTGGCGAATGAAGCAATCCACCCCCCCATCGAACCAGGCCAAGACCCACGCGAGGCGCGTGATCCGGGCACTCCAGGCGGCCTACCCCGAGGTCCGGTGCGCGCTCGTTCATGAGAATCCCTACGAATTGTTGGTCGCGACCATTCTCTCGGCTCAATGCACCGACGCACGAGTGAATCTGACCACGCCGGAGCTCTTTCGCCGCTATCCCGACGCCGCCCGGCTCGCGTCCGCGCGGCCCGAGGAGCTCGAGGAGGTGATTCGCTCGACCGGTTTTTTTCGCGCGAAGGCCCGAAACCTGCTGGCGATGGCCTCCCGGGTGGTTGAAGCGCACGACGGAGAGATTCCCCGCCGGCTGGAGGACCTGGTCGCGCTGGGCGGAGTCGGGCGAAAGACCGCCAACGTCGTCCTGGGGACCGCCTTTGGCATTCCATCGGGAGTGGTGGTCGATACCCATGTCAAGCGGTTGGCGAAACGGATGGGCCTCACGACCCGTTCGACCCCCGAACAGATCGAGATTGACCTCCAGGCTCTCGTCCCCAAGCGGGAATGGATCAACCTTAGCCATCGTCTGATTCAGCATGGCCGGCTCGTCTGCCTGGCCCGCCGCCCTCGCTGCGAGTCATGCTCGCTGCGGCCGATCTGCCCCATGGTCGGTGTCACCCCCGCTCAATCCTCGACCGCCACGCGCCCCAAATCATCCATCAAGAAGCCCGGCAAGACTCGATCCCGATCTCGGATCGAGACCTAGCCGGGCCGCGAAAAGGACCTCATTGCCATGCATATCCAGGACATTTTCCGCGACCGGTCGACGACGTTTAGCTTTGAGTTTTTCCCTCCCAAGAGCGACCATGCCTCGGAGGAGCTGTTTCGCACGATCGCCCAGCTCCAGTCGCTCGCGCCGTCGTTTATCTCGGTGACTTATGGCGCGGGGGGCTCGACGCGCGAGCGGACATTCGACCTGATCGTGCGGATTCAGCGCGAGACCGCGCTGACGGGCGTTTCGCACCTGACCTGCGTCTGCCACTCGCGTGAGGAGATCGCGGGCATCCTCGATCGTTACGAGGCGGCCGGCATCGAAAACATCCTGGCGCTGGCCGGTGATCCACCACGCGGCATGGAGGGCTACGATCGTGCTCGCGATGCCTTTGCCCACGCCGAGGAGTTGGTTCGCTACATCCGCGAGCGCGAGAGTGGCCGGCCGGGGCGTGGATTCGGCGTCGGCGTCGCCGGCTTTCCCGAGGGGCATCCAGCGATGCCCAACCGGCTTAAGGAAATGGACTTTCTCAAGCGCAAGGTCGACGCCGGGGCGGATTATCTCTGCACCCAGCTCTTCTTTAACAACGCCGACTTCTATGATTTCCGGGAGCGATGCGATCTGGCGGGGATCCGGGTTCCGATCATCGCGGGTTTGATGCCGATCACCTCGATCGAGAATCTCGCCCGGATCTCGGAGCTCGCGCTGGGCGCTCGCGTGCCGGCGCGGCTGTTGCGCGCGATCGGGCGCTGCGATTCCGAGACGGCCGCCGTGGCCAAGGTCGGCGTTCACTGGGCCACCGAACAGTGCCGCGACCTGCTCGACAACCAGGCTCGCGGGATTCATTTTTACACGCTGAATCGCTCGGACGCGACTCGCCAGATCTATGAAAACCTGGGGGTCAAGGACTCCGCCGCCCTCGAGCATCGGCCCGCGTGACGGCAGGGGGCGAGGCCACCATGGATCTCACCAACCGGCTGCGTATCGAGGGAAGGCGGCTAGGCCTGGATGCGTTGGGCGTGACCCCGGCCGTCACCCCGGCGGGCCACGCCCAGTACCTCCGCTGGCTCGATCAGGGTCGCGCCGCCGGCATGGAATACATGAAGCGCGATCCCGCCGTCCGAGCCGACCCGGGGCGCGTCCTTGAGGGAGCCCGCTCGGTTGTCGTCGCCAGCCTGCTCTATCATCACCACGCCTCGCCCCCGGCCGATCACGGCCAGGGCAAGATCGCTCGCTACGCCCAAGGTCGCGATTACCACCAAGTG
>JAKBAP010000560.1 GCA_021808995.1 Planctomycetota bacterium
AGGGACGGTGTGGCCCAGATGGACGTCGATCCCGGTCGGGTCGATGCCATACTTGACGCGGAGCGGTTGGCCGGTCTCCACCGATCGCTCGAGCTTCCGCCGGAAGGCGGCGGCCGGCGTGATCTGATCGACGCCCCGTTCCAGATAGGCGAGTTGGTCGGCGACGTCCCTCATCGGGCGTTTGATGCTCCAGCTAGATCCCACGCGAAGTCGGCCAACGGGACGGTTCCCAGGGGCCCGTTTCGACATGGCGATCTTAAAGACTGCCCCAAGCGCGTTACAAGGTGGCTCAAACGGACGATCGAGGAATACGGTAAGCTTGCCCGCGTCCGACACGCAAAATTACAGGGTGAAATCGGAATCTTCATGATTGACTCCTTGATCGCGATCACGATCCGATGTCTGCTCGCCGCGGCCGGGACAGGGGTTGTCGTCACCTGGGTCTGGGTCGTTTCGAGGGCGAGCGCTCGTGAGTCAATACTCCCTGGTCGGCTGGTCGATCGATCGGCGGTTCCTCCCTGGGATGCGCTCACCGTCCTGGGTGCGTTTCTCGCCTATGCGCTCCTGAGCATGGGGCTGGCTGATCTCTACCAGGTGGCGACGGCGCGCGTCCAGGCCCGCGCGCACGCCCACGACTTCGATCACGACCCCCGTGCTCAACCCCTGGCTCACGATCCCGCCCCTGGAGGCTTCTCGAATCGCGAGCAAATGGGCGTGCACGCTGTCTCCGAGATCCTCTTGCTCGCGATCTTGCCACTGACCATCCGGCGGACGACCGGCGCGCGGTGGGCGGATTTCGGGGCGAGCTGGGTTCGTTGGCGAGGTCAGGTGGTTTTGGGGCTTGGCGCGGCGTGCATGACGATCCCCGTCTGTTTCTTGGTCCAGGGCCTGGCGGTCCGGGTCTGGAACTCGAACGAGCACAAGATGGCGACACTGATTCGGGAGGAGTATTCACTGGGCACAGCGGCGATCTCGCTCCTGGGGGCCGTCGTACTCGCGCCGGCGACCGAGGAATTGCTGTTCAGGGCTCTGCTTCAGCGCTGGCTGATCGGGCTTTTCCATCGGGTGGCTCGGAGTCTCGACGCCATCTCGGTAGTCGAGTCCATGCCCGATCCTGATCCCCCTCCCGGCGTCTCCGACCCGCTCGAATGGGATTCCAGCGGGAAAGTCTCGCCGCTGGGCTGGTCTCTACCCACCTGGCTAGGCATCCTGGTCACCGCGCTCGGTTTCGCGGCGGTCCACGCCCCCCAGTGGCCGGCGCCGATTTCCCTGTTCGTGTTCGCCGTCGTGATGGGGATCGTCTTTCAGCACTCGGGAAGCCTGATCGCGGCGATCATCATGCACGCATCGCTGAACGCAATTAGTACGCTTGTGATGATTTTGCGGGCGATCCTGGGAGATTAGCCGCGTCGAGGATCCGTCGGGGGATCCGCGTGAGCTTTTTTGGGCGAGTGGTTGAAAAAGCGCGAGAATCGTTGAAATTTTCTGGACGAGGGTTGGGGTCGTTGTTACAGTTTCCAATGATGCCGTAGGCGCGGGTTCCGTGTGCGATCGTGACGCCCGTTTCGGCAGGTGTATGGGTTGGGATCGCGGATGGCTCGGGTTGGCGATTGGCGGGTTCCCTCGCAAGTCGGTGGGTGGTGGTTCCGATACAAAGGGGACGTGTTGATCGCGGATGCGTCGAGTCAGTCGTGGATTGACAGGCTGAAACCAGGTCCGTTGGGTGGGGATGGTATTGGGTCCTTGTCTAGTCGTGATCTGATCCCCGGTCGTGATGCGACTGTTTGGGAACTGGCCGTGATCGACGCCAGGATGGTGCTGTCGCGAGGGATACGTGTTTCTCGTGGCGCATAGGGAGTGGTGGAGCGTAGTCCTCTCATTGTTTGGGACGCGTCTCTCCTCGAGGGGGTTATTGTCCGATGAGCGAGTTGAAATCCAAGAAAAACGCACCGACGCACGAAGGTTTCGAGTGGGCAGGGGCTGTTGCTCGAGTTCGTCGCGGCGTTCGATCCGCGCGGGCTGGCCGTCGTGCCGCCCTGCTCGGGATGTTGACGGCTGCGTACGTCAATTCCAGCCGTGGTGGCAAGGCCGGTGATCGCTCCACGAGCGATCGGTAGGGTTCTGGGTGTTCCCGGCCAGATCCACGTTCGCGACCCTGTCGCGGGCGTCGTCGATTCAAGCTAAAATCACTGAGTCGGTTCCGAGCCTCTTCTTCCATGCGACCTCGCACGGAGAGGCTCGTTTTTTTTTGACCTTCGCGGTCGAGAGCGACTCGGTGGGTTCGCTTGATCGTGGGCGTGTTCCGAGCTTCCCAGGGGCGTTGACCGATGACTGTTACGACCGTGGATACCGAGATGGAATTTGACCAGGAGTATCGCTACCGCGACCGGTTACTC
Source organism: Planctomycetota bacterium (assembly GCA_021808995.1). Lineage (GTDB taxonomy): Bacteria > Planctomycetota > Planctomycetia > Isosphaerales > Isosphaeraceae > JAKBAP01. Next base: position 2,397 of record JAKBAP010000560.1, read on the forward strand.
CTGGTCAGCCGGGGGGCTCCCGTGCCTGTCGGGGCGACCGCGAGCCCGACCGGGACGAACTTCGTCCTGATCTGTCGTCATGGAACGGCGGTTTGGCTGGTGCTGTCGGAACCTTGCGACGGCGAGATTCGGGCCGAGATCCCGCTGGATCCCAGGCGCAATCGGACCGGCGACCACTGGCATGTGCGGGTCGATGGCCTGCCGGAAGAGTTTTGCTACGGTTATCGCGTGGATGGACCATCGGGGAACGGGCATCGTTACGATCCCGTGAACATCCTTCATGATCCCTACACCCGGGCACTCTCGTGTGGCCGGCCCTGGGGCCAAAGCGGTGGGCTGCCCCGCAGGAGCCTGGTCACCGAGATCCTTGTCGATCGGAAGCGCGAGCTCAATCCGCGCACGCCGCTCGAGGATACGATTCCTTATGAACTC
>JAKBAP010000561.1 GCA_021808995.1 Planctomycetota bacterium
GTTTCGGCCGTGCTGACCCGGCTGGGGATGCAAGATGGCGAGGCGATCGAAAGCCGGATGGTCAGCCGCCGCATCGAGGGGGCTCAGAAAAAGGTCGAGGAACGGAACTTCGACATCCGGAAAAACTTGCTCGAATACGACGAGGTCATGGACGAGCAACGCAAGCGGATCTATTCGTTCCGCCAGAGCTTGCTCGAGGGCGCGCCCCCCAAGGACATGATCCTGCGAATGATCGGTGATCAGGTCCGCGAGGCCGTCGCCCAATTCCTGGCGGAGGACTACAGCGCGGCCAGTTTCGCCGATTGGGCCGGCGAGCAGCTCGGGGTTGAGATCACCCCCCGGGAGGTCAAGGGAGCGGCCTTCGAGGACGCCGTCGAGATCGCCCGGGCCAAGGCCGAGCGCCACCTTGACGAGGCGATCCACCAGGCCCTTGAGGAAAACCTCCCCAGCGACGCCGACGCTGGCGACCGGACCTGGCAGGCCCTCGCGAACTGGGCCAACTCGCGCTTTGGCCTGAATCTCAGGGAACGCGAACTGCGGAAGCTCGTCCCCGACGATCTCGAGCCCCGGGCCGCCCAGAATGTCGTCGCCGAATTCTTGAGTGAACACGCCGCCGACTCGCTCTCCAAGATCGACCTCGAGCCCGCCCGCGAATTCCTCGAGCCCAACTGGGGCCGTCGCGCCCTGGCCGCCTGGGCCGAGCATCAGTTTGGCGTCTCCTTCGACCCGGCCGCCTGGGAAAAGCTCGACCGCGCCTCGGTCGCCAAGCTCATCGAAGCCCGCGCTGTCGAGGTCTACGCCCGAAAGGAAGCCGAACTCCCCGTCCACATCGCCGTCAACCGGTTCCTCAGCGAGGGAACCCGAGGCCAACTCCCAAATTACGATCGCGACGGACTCGCCCATTGGATGATCAACCGCTACAACGCGCCCATCACCGCCGACGAGCTTCGCCCGCTCCTACGACCCGAAATCGAGGCCCGGCTCATTTCCCTGGCCCATGAACTCTATCAGGGAACAAAACTCACACAGGAACTCGACAGTCTGATCCGGGCGCTCCCAGGATCGGTCGCCAAGCCCCCAAGCCAGCCCTTCCAGGCGTTGATCGACTGGGCCCGGCAAAACCTCGGAATGGAGCTCGACCCCAAGAGCGAGCTCGACACCGATCGCCAGGAACTCCGCGATTCCCTGATCGCCGCGCTCGATTCCATCCACCGCCCCGAAATGCGGGAGATGGAAAAAACCCTCCTGCTCCAGATCCTGGATTCGTCCTGGATGGAGCATCTCCGCGCCATGGACCACCTGCGCAGCTCAATCGGCCTCCAAGGCTATGCCCAGGTGGATCCCAAGGTCGAATACAAACGCGAGGGCATGCGGATCTTCAACGAAATGTGGACCGCCCTGGGCCTGCGCGTCACCGAGCTCGTCTACCGGATCGAGCATTTCGACCCCGAATTCCTGAATTACCTCGGCTCCCGGTACAACCTCGACCAGGCCCAGACCATCCACCAGGACGCGGGTGCCGCCCCCACTCCCAGGGCCGGGAGCGTCCGAGAGCAGCAGGCCGCCGCCATCGCACGCGGCGAACAGGCCGGCGAAAAGAAACGCGAACCCGTCCGCAACGTCGGCAAGAAGGTCGGCCGCAACGACCCCTGCCCCTGCGGTTCCGGTAAAAAGTTCAAAGCCTGTTGCATGCGAAAAACCGCCTCCGCCGACCCATTTTGACAAAGACCTACAAAAACCACCTCGACCCAGCGCCCGTCCACAACCCCAGGAAACCAGGGCCATCACTCAAGCGATGGCTCCCTGAGTCGGCCGGTGAAAACGTTGCAAGTGGTCTTTGAGGAATAAGTTAGGGTCGATCCGACCTCGTCCCGTGGGCAACGACAAGGACCCCCAGGGCCGATTCCGCCAGGGCGATCCACGGCGGATCGCTTACAAGGGCACGGCAGTTGCAGATGAAGTCCAAGACGCTCCAAGGCGCATCTTTCGGGAGCGATGGACCGGGAAAGGAATCCCACGAGATGGCCGTGCTGCTGAATTTGATCTACGCGCTCGTCGCTATCTTGTATTCTCCGGTCCTTGTGTACCGATGTCTCCGCGCGGGTAAGTATCGCGAGGGCTGGGGCGAAAAGCTCTGGGGACACGCGCCATTGCGAATCGGCGATGAGCCATGCATCTGGTTTCACGCGGTCAGCGTGGGCGAGGTGCTCCTCTTGAAGCCCCTCGTCCGCGCGATCGGGCGTCGGCGTCCGAACTGGCAGATCGTGATCTCGACGACCACCTCGACGGGCCTCGAGGTCGCTCGGCGGACGTATCCAGACCTGGTGACCTTTTACGCGCCCCTCGATTTTAGCTGGGCCACTCGCCGGGCGCTCGCGAGGGTGCGCCCGACGGTGCTGGCCCTGGTCGAGCTCGAGCTCTGGCCCAATTTGATCCGGGCGGCCAAGCAATCCGGGGCCAAGGTGGCGATTGTCAATGCTCGGCTGTCGTCTCGTAGTTTTCGGGGTTATCGCAATCTGCGTGGTCCGCTCCGTGGCACGTTATCTCGGATCGACTTCGTGGCGGCCCAAAACTCTGAATACGCCCAGCGCTTCATGGAGCTGGGGATTCTTAGCGACCGAGTGACAGTGACGGGCTCGGTGAAATTCGACGGCCTGGAGAGTGACCGAAACAACTCCCGAACCCATGAGCTCAGGCGGCTCCTGGGATTGGCGGGGACCGACCTGGTGTTCGTGGCCGGGAGCACGATGGAGGGAGAGGAAGGGGCTGTTCTGGCCGCGTATCTCAAGGCGCGTGGGCAGCACGCG
>JAKBAP010000562.1 GCA_021808995.1 Planctomycetota bacterium
GGGCGTGAGCGATTATGTGCGTTTCTTCAAGTATGAGCCGGGCCATCTGGGCCCAATTCGTAAGAGTCGAGCCCGCTACGACCACGGCTACCGCGAATCGGCGGCGTTTCTGGCCTATCTGGTCAAGACCTACGATTCGCGGATCGTCCTCAAGCTCAACGCGGCCATGCGCGAGGGAACATATCAGGATGCCCTCTTCGAAACGATCACCAAGAAACCACTCAAGACCCTCGGCGAGGAATGGCTCGGATCACTGCCGGGTCCGGACCGGAAACCCGAGGTCAAGGCCCCCTCATGAATCGACGCGAGGCTCGCGAGGAAGTGATCACAACCGCCAGGACTCGCCCCATCTCGGGTCCGCGCTGTGCCAGTTGAGCTTGCTCGCCCGGTGGTGATAACAAAGCCCAAGCACCCGCATGAGCGCGACCAAGGCCCAGAGGACGACGAGCAAGCAAAACAGGGCCAATAGCAGGTAAATCCAGATGTGATGCTCCCGTAGCGACGCGGTGATCGCGGTGGGGACGGCCGCGGTCGCGATCAGGCCGGCGACGATCAGGCAGATTCGGGGAATCTGGACCCCCAGCTTGAACCAGGCGACCACGACCCCGATCGGAGTAGCCGCCAAGGGCTCGTCATGCAAAAATGAAAGCATCAGCGCGGGTGCCATGTAGGCCGTCGCGAACAGAAAGAGGACGACGATGTCGATCGCGCGCTCACTCGGCGACCATCCTGGACGCGGTCCAATCCAAAGCGCCGGCAATATCCCCACGCCAAAACCCATGACCAGCCAGACCAACCACGGGGCGAGCCCTTGCAAGAGGCCCTGGGCGTTGCGATTGGGCGCGCGGGGAGGGAGTGTCTCGCCCATGGCCGACGAGACCAGGACCCTCCCCAGATATTGAAGCCAAAACGCAAGCGCGATCGGCCCCAGGATCACGCCAGGAATCGCCGCCAGGATCGCGAAAAGCGCGCCGATCAGGGACGCGTTCATCTTTTTCGCGTCTCCCATGGCCGTGAGGCAGTACTCCGGGACCAGGACCATGAAGATCCAGAGCACGACCGACATCGCGGCCAGGATCCCAATGCAATCCGCGCCCCGGAGCGGGTAAAGCAGGCTTGCGAAGGCGCTCGTCTCTGGGCTCTTGAGCGGCGGAAGCAGCCCCTCCTTGATCGGGCCCGCGGTTTTTCGCTCGAGATAGCTCGCGCGCTGGGGCCTGGGGGCGTCGTCCTCCGGGCTCTCATTCCCACGCGATTCGGTCGTGGGGTTCAGATGGTAACTCGAACCCAACGAAGCGCCCGAGTGTTCAAGGCCCTGGGCTCGCCGCTTGCGCGTGGGCTCGGGGCGTTCGCGCTCAGCCGGCACGGTCGGTTCGCTCGGCACGACCAATCGCTCGCCACAGTCGGGACAACGCCCCACTCGCCCCGGAACCGCGCCTGGGGCTCGAATCCGTTTGCCACAGCGGCAGACCAGGACAATCATCGGTCGGGGCTCGTGAACGTGCGAAGGATCAAAGTACGACAAGTGTAAGGTTTAAGGGCCGTGTGGTCAACCTGGTCTGTTGGCGGTTTCAGCCGGCACCGAGCTTTCGGACGTCCCCCTCGCGCCGAGTGACACGCAGCCGGTCGAGATATTCACCCAGGGGGACAGCGTATTTTCGGGTGGTTCCGAGCAGGTCGCGGAGCTCGGACATGGTGAGTGATGAGCCGTCCTTGAGCCGGTCGGTGACGCGGCGGCGGAGCTCGGCCTCAAGGGGGGTCGCCAGGTAGAGCTGGGGATTGATCTCCACGAGCCGCCCTTCGTCGCGCAAAAGCGCGAGCAAGTCAGGGACCGAGGCGCTCAAGGAACCGGCCTGGGCGGCGAGCTCGGCGAGCTCGGGTGGGCTCGCGCCGGCGGCCTCGATTTTCGCCTGGATCTCGCGCATGAGTCCCCGTTCGGCCTGGGTGAGCACGGGGACGTGGGTCGCGAGCGCGGCCGACCGCGCGTCGGCGACGACGATTCCCTGATCGCGGAGTCGGTCGATGATCGTGCCGACGATTTCGGCGGCGACATCCGGAAGAGCGGCCGCGACGGTGGGGCGGGGGATGGTCGAGTGCCGGGGTTGGGCGGCGTGTAGTCGCGCGAGGGCGCGGCTCGTTCGGCCTTCGAGTTCGCGAACAAGCTCGGCGGGGAGGCGCGCTGTTCGCCGGGTTCCGAGCGCCAGGATCGTGAGCAAGCCCTGGGCCACGAGGTCGTCCAGGGCGGGCTTGATCTCGTCGAGCGAGAGCCCAGCCTGGGTCGCGAGCCGGTGGTTGTCGATGGCGACAAGGCCACTCAGGCCGAGCACCGCGGCCAGGCGAACGGGTGGTTCATGCGACCGGAGCGCCTCGAGCCGCCCGAGGGTGATTGCGTCTCGCTTACGACAGCGTCGATGGCCGGCGGCGAGCACGCGCCCGCCTCCCAGCGTGGCGGGGGGGCTTTCCTCGCGAATCACGAACGGCTGTCCGTGAAAGGTGGCGACCGGCTCGGCGACAACCAGTTGAGCCAGCCGGGGCGCGCGGGGATCGGGTCCTTCCGGCAGGAGCATCGAGAGGACGGCGGTGGTCTCGGCCGTTCCCAGGTGAAGCTTATACCGGCCACGCGGCCGAAACGGACGGGGAGCATCGGCGGAACGAGCCAGCTCGATCGTGAGGACGCGCCCAGTGGGGAACGCGCCTGGCGTGGCGAGCTCATGGCCGCGGGTGATCTCCGCGTGGTGGACGCCCGCGAGATTGACGGCCGCGCGCGCCCCACGCCCGACCGATTCGGCCGAGCGATCATGCCGGTGC
>JAKBAP010000563.1 GCA_021808995.1 Planctomycetota bacterium
ACTAATGGCGGCGAGGTTGTCGGATCCGACCAGTACTGAGGTCGGATTCATCTCCCAAGGAACAGGCGACCAATCACGGCCGCCCAGGCAATTGCTTGGGCGGCCTTGTGTGTTTTCCGGGGACTCTCGTCAACCCAGGGAGTGGCCCCACGGCCCAGGCTTGACTACGATAAGGCTTTCATCCAAGCCAGCTCTTGGGACCTGTGCCGTGTCGCGTGCCTTTCATTACAAGAATCCTCGTGATCTCGCGGCCCACGCGGCGGCGATGGGGATCGAGCTCACCCTGGACGCGGATCCGGGCGCGCTCCTCGAGCCGATCCAGATCGCCGGCCGCCGGATCGGGAATCGTCTGGCGATACTTCCCATGGAGGGCTGCGACGCCCGCGCTGACGGAGCACCCGGCGAGCTGACATTCCGCCGTTTCGAGCGATTCGGCGACGGAGGGGCGAAGCTCATCTGGGGCGAGGCCTGCGCTGTCGTGCCCGAGGGTCGGGCGAACCCTCGCCAGCTCTGGGCCAACCCGGAGCGGACCGACGAATTCGCCCGGCTCGTCGCCGCCACTCGAAGCGCCCACCGCGCGGCCAACAGTGACGACGGCGATCTTCTGATCGGGCTTCAGCTCACGCATTCCGGGCGCTATTCGTTCGAGCGCCCAATCCTGGCGACCCACGACCCGTATCTCGACCCGCGAACGGCGATCGACAAGAAAACCAGTCGGTTCGCGGGGCCCGATACCCCCTTGATCACCGACGACGAGCTCGATCGACTCCAGGACCATTACGTTGCCGCCGCCCGTTTGGCGCGGGCGGCCGGGTTCGATTTCGTCGATCTCAAACAATGCCATCGCTACTTGCTCAACGAGCTTCTGGGAGCGACCAACCGGCCCGGGAAATACGGTGGGGCGTTTTCGAACCGCGCCCGGTTCATTCGCGAACTCATCGTGCGCCTGCGCGGGGATTGCCCAGACCTGATGATCGCGACGCGGCTCAATGTTTTTGACGGCCCTCCGTTTGAACGAGGGGTGGAAGGCGTGGGCGTCGCCAGCGCGATCCGGACCTCGGCCCACGCGGTCTGGGGCGGTCGCTGGCAAGATCCCCAGGCGGAGGATATGGGCGATCCGTTGGCCCTGATCGAGATGCTCGGGGATGAGGGGGTTTCGCTGGTCTGCGTCACGGTGGGCAATCCCTACGCGAGCCCCCATTTGCTCCGCCCATTCGAGTACGCGCCTCCGGATGGCTATCAGCCCCCGGAGCATCCACTGATCGGTGTCGACCGTCATTTTCGCTTGACGGCGGTTGTTCAGCGTGCGTTTCCCGACTTCGTGGTCGTGGGATCGGGCTATAGCTGGCTTCAGGCTTATGCGTTTCAAGCCGGTGCGGCCAACATCAAGGCGGGGAAGACCAGCCTGGTGGGGATCGGTCGGGGAGCGCTTTCGCAGCCAGATTTTGCCCGACGGCTCGCGGCCGGTGAGCCGCTGGATCGCAAGCGAATCTGCCGGACTTTTAGCTTTTGCACGGCCCTCATGCGTTCGAAATCCAACGAGGAGGGACAATTTCCGACCGGCTGCCCCCCTTTCGACAAGGAGGTCTACGGACCGATCTGGGACGCCGCCAAGAAGGCGAATGCCGCGATTTCGGTCGCGGTGGTGATGCTGGCGATGGCGTCCGCGGCGATCGCCGGCGACCCTCCACGCGACCCGGCACGCGCGGCGGCGACTCCGGGGGCCTCCGCCCGCGAGCTCGTCTATCGCGGAAATGTCTGGCTCGGCCTGGGTGAATTCGATAAGGGGATGGCCGACTACAACGCGGCCATCGCAATCGCTCCCAACGACCCGACTCCGCTCTTTTTTCGCGCCTTGGCCTGGGCCGAGAGGATCGACTTCACGCGCGAGGTCGCCGATTACACGGCCCTGATCGCTCTTGAGCCCTCGAACGCCCACTATCGGTTGGCGCGGGGCCGATCGTGGTCGCGGCAGGGGCGGCACGAGCCGGCGATCGCCGATTTCAACGCCGCCCTCGCCCTCGACCCCCGTGATCCCGAATCCTGGCTGGCGCGCGGCATGGAATGGAAAAAGGACATCAAGCTCGACGAGGCGCTCGCCGATTTCGAGCAGGCCATCGCCCTTGATCGGGTCTTTGCCAGGGCCTATGTCGCGCGTGGGGACGTCTATCGTCAGCGGAAACAACACGCCCAGGCCATCGCGGAATACGAGCGGCTCTTGCGGGTCGAGCCCAATAGCGCGGACGGTCGAAGGGCCCTCGCGAGAGTCTTGGCCACGTGCTTTGACTCGCGACTTCGCGATGGCCGGCGCGCCGTCGCCGAGGCGAAAGCCGCCTGCGACCTGACTTTCGATCGCGATCCCGACTGCCTGGACACCCTCGCGGCGGCCTATGCCGAGGTGGGCGATTATGAATCGGCCGTCAAGACCCAGACCCAGGCGATCGTCCACCTCCACGAAAACCTCTCAAGGCGCGGCGGGAAGGCGCTCCAGTTCGACTATCGCCTCGCCCTCTACAAGAACCGGCGACAAGCCCGCGAATAACGCGGTCCGCCCACTCTGGCCGCGAAAAACGCGAATCCGCGTGAACCTCTCGGCGATCGACGCATCAGGTATTCACGGATGCGTCACGATCGTCGTCGACGCCGCCAAGCGGATCGGCCCGCGAGGTCCGCTCCGCGCGCCCTCGTGGGTTGGAATCAAACAATGAAAGGTTCGCGATATCCGAGGCTGATCGTCCCCGAGGTCAACCGCGACTCGCGGCGCGAGCGGGGGTTGTTTGGTCCCGCCTATGAC
>JAKBAP010000094.1:0-11248 GCA_021808995.1 Planctomycetota bacterium
AGACTGGCGTTTTCAAACAGAGCCTAGTTCTGGTCGATCCAGTTGATCGCGCTCGACCACGAGGGAGGCGTCCGAGGGACGCGCGGGCCGTAATAGTTGCTCGTCTCGTTGGGGAAGACGACCGGAGTCAGCTCGGGTGAGTTCGGAGTCGAGAACGAGAATCCTTCGCTCACCTGAAGCCGACCGTCATAACCGCGTGAATAAGTTCGCAGAGGGGCCGTATAGCCGCGGAACGGCGAGAACGGCCCATAAAGCGCCATCGTTGAATCGCCCGCGATGCCCAGCGGAGAATAACCGCCGCCGATCGGGGCATTGCCACGCACCATGATATAGGGCGCGGGCGTAAACGTTCCCAGGGTCGCGTTCGGGGCCGGGGGCCGGAGCACGCGCGTACGGTTCACCACGACCGGCCGCGAACGCCGATACCGCGGGGGATGACCCGCCACGGCCACGGCACTAAAAAGCACGAAGACGAGACAAAAAGCAAGGAGGCGAACACAAACGCTCGCATGCACTCGATCAGACATCGGGTCACCTCAAGGTGTCGTCAGCCGAAGGGGGCTCGACCCGCCGTCGACAGGACGTCGCGGAATCTTGAGGAAATCTACCCGATAAAACTCGGTCGCGACGATATTATGGGATCAGATCGAGGCACGATTTCTCGGAATCAGAGTGTGCAGCTCCTCGACGAGCCGCGCGACCCCTTCGCCGACGGGCGAATGGATGAGGTCGTGGAGCTTGGACATCAGCTCACCTTCGCGGAGATAGACCGCGTCGTGCCCATTCGAACGATGGGGGACCGAGTGATCGATGCCAAAGCGATGATCCTCGCTCATGTGCGGTTTGAAGGCGCTGACCGAAGGCATCGAAAGCGGTCCTCCCTCGGCGGGAACCCACTCTTGAAACACCCGGCCACCGCGTGACACGGAAGGCGTCGTCGCCTTCGTCATCTCGATGGGTTCATCCTCGTGGCCCAGCAAGTCCTCCATCGGGACCTCGAGCGCCACCGCGATTCGCCGTAGGGTCCCGGCCCGCGGCAGCTCGGTCTTGCCGCTCTCGATCTGATAGAGGGCCGTTCGTGAAATCTCAGCCCGATTGGCAAGCTCGTCGGGACCCCATCCCTTCGAGTACCGATAATCTCGCACCCTTTGAGCCAACGACATTGATGCAGCTCCTCGACATTGAGGTCTGGTGGGGAAACGTCCCTGCGAACCGATCCGCGACGCGACCATCAAGGCAATCGACCATTTGGTCACAAAAAGCGTGATCGGGTGATTTGTAAATTTACGAAACCCTCATTTCCACGTCAAGCATATCTTGGCAGGAAATAAATAGCGTTTTTAGAAAATTCGACAAATCCGCTCTAAACGCCAATCAGTAAAAGACTTCGCGATCTCCTTGAGAAGTTCCCGCGACAGCCTGTTCGCACCTTTAGGCATGAACAATCGGCCCCGAACCCTTCCCTGGAGCATTTGGTGACGGCTCGATCGGCTTCGGTCGTTTCGTCACCGGGATTTGAGACTGATCTTTCCGCTCGCGTCGAGGCCGGCTCGCGAGTACGAGACATGGGCTGGAGTTTCAGCCTTTTTTTTCCAATTCCTGGATGATGGAAACGAGCGCGGTTGGGTCGCGAGCCTGGAGGACGAGCGCGACCCGGTTCTCGGGGATTTCCAGCGATCGGAGACTCTCGCCGACCTGGTTCCAGAGCCGCTCAAGCTTTTTCCCCTCGACGAGATAGAGCTCGGTGGCGATCTCCGAGAGTCGCTGAAGCTTGATCGCGTCGTGATTGCGGTAGTAGCGATCGATGATCTTACGCTGATAGGGCGTGTGGTCGGGCATGGGTGAGAATCCTTGCGCTGCGCGACGGGGATCGACGACGGGAGTTGATCAGACCGGGTTGGAACCAGACGGTCAAGGGGGAGGATTCCGTCGTTGGTCGAAATTGGCCAGGTGGATTTCCGAGCGAGAAATCCGCCAGCCCGGCGACGGGCGCGCCGGGCTGGCTGGGGAGGGTCTCAGGCCTTGTGGGCATGGCTCACGACGTGGTCGACGTAGTCGCTCATGCTGTAACGCACCCGGGTTGGCACCGCGTGCTTCTCCACGGGGGGGGCCTCCCGTTGCACGCTAACCACGGGGCGTTTGACCTCGGCTTTCCTCGCGGAATGGACCACCGGGGCGTAATCCACGGGGATCGCCGCCAGGCCTCGAGCGGCGGGATTGGCGGAAATCGCGGGAGTGGATTGAGACAGCGCCGAGATCACGGTGCTGGGGTTTCGCTTCTCGACCTTCGCGAGCGCCCCGTAGATGCTCCCTCCGCCCATGTACTGCTTGATCCGGCCGAACAGACGGGCCGTGAACGGAATGTTGAGGACTGTCGCCTGACTCTCGAAGGTCGTGCCCCCGTTGGTCTGGCCGGTCAAGGTCGCCGTCGTCAAGCCCGACGGCAGGCTGAGCTGATTGGCCCGGAACACGAAGGTCTCGGCCAGGAATTCGTTGTGGGGCAGTTTCCGGTAAATGTGGGCCAGGGCCGGAGCGCCGTCGAGCGTCACGGTGGCCGGGTTGATCTGGCTTACCGGGAAGCCCGACGTTCCCAGGACCGTCGCGCGAATCAGGTCTCGGTGGGAGGTATCGATGATGCGGTGCTCGTGGGGGTTGATCAAGACCGGCGGCGACGGCGTGGGATTCGGCGTGGGCTCGGTGGCCTGGGCCAGGGTGAACGTGTTCGGGGGGAAGAATGCGTCGCTGATCCCGATGTCGTCCGGCGAGCCGGCGAACGCCCCGACTCCGATCACGCTGCTTGGGGTCAGGGCATGGCCGGTGGCCGCGGCATAAACCTGCGAGAAATGAGTGATTGTGAACTCAAGACTCGGGTGGGCAGGCGTCTGCACCAGATAGACGTTGCCGGTGTTGTTCGGTAGCGGAGTGCCGAACGAGGGCTCGCCTTGCGGATTCGAGATGTTCGGGATCGCGACCGCGACTTGATATTGCTTGACGGGGGCGGGGTTGGTGGGCGTGGCCGGCGGGGGTTGCGAGGAATAGCCCGCCACGATGTTGGGAATGCCCGAGCCGGTGAGGTCGAGGAAGGCCGCCATGGTCTCGGGACCACCGAGGCCGTAAAACTCGGTAAAGCCCGGAGCGGCCGCCGAGACAGCGGGGTTGACAGTTCCGGCCGTCCCGTTATTATCCGCATCGCCCGCGATTACCGACGGCCCGTTAGGGTTAGCCGGGTTCGCCGACGGTTGGTTAAGCCCAAGATACAGGGTGTCGTTGGACGAGTCGTACGAGACCCGGATCTCGGACAGATCAAAGCCCGAGACGCTGATATAGGGCTGAAGGTTGGGCGGAATGATTGGGTGCTGGATGTTGGGCGTATTGGATGAGTTGAAGACCACGACGCCTGGCTGTTCCGTAGCGGGAAAATCGGTTGCGACGTTTCCACTGAAGTTAACGCTGAGCAAACGCCGATGATCAAGTTGTTCCATGGTAATGGCGTGACGACGGGTGGTTTTGCGACCGCCTGGGCGGCGACGCCACGATTGAGCGGCCTGGCGCAGCTTGGAGATCAAGGACATCGCCCCTCATCCTTTCTTTCGAGTCGGGTCCCGTTCGGGACTATCGACCAACTGGGTAGGGTCATCCAAAGGCTCAGTGAAAGCGCCATCGAGAACGACGTCGACCCGGTGTCGAGCGCGGATCGCGACAGACTCGCGATCGCACTCACCGCCGATTCGTCCTGGACTGGCAAGCGGGCCACTCGCGTGGCGAATTTGAATCCATCCCGGCTGCCCGATCGTGGCGCTTTCCCCGGGACGAAGGACCTTAACGAGGAAGGAGCCTCGTCATGATCGCTCGTAATGTGTTTCGAATCGCCGTGGTCGCGTTCGCGCTCGTCTCGAGCCGTTCGGCCGTGGCGGGACCGATCACGTTCACAGGCAACGTCGCGGCGGATTTCAACCCCGCCACCAACCCCTCCGTGGTGGTCATCCCCCACAGCGACGTGCCCGTCCATATCGCTCAACCGGCGTGGATGACCAACAGCGGGCTGGTTTCGGGTTGGAATATCAAGGACATACGGCTCGACTACAATCAGGCCACCGACACGATGTACGTCGGCGTCAATACGTTTGGGATCGCGGGCAACGTTGATGGCAACGGCACGCCGGGCACCCCCGACCCTCGGCTGACGGCCGCGGGGGGCTCCGATCCCGCGAATTTCGGCGGCGACAAGGGGATGGCGGTCGGTTTCGCCCCGTTGATCGGGACCTTTAACCCCAGCGCCCCTCCGGCACCGGTGATCGTCGCCGGCGTGCCGGGCAACAAGACCGAGGTCGGAACCGGACTCGACGGCTTCTCGGTCGCCAAATGGAACCCCGTCGGCGGCACCGCGGGACCCAATTACGATCTCGTGACCAGCTTTGGCAAGGAAATCCCCTCCGGCATGGGCAATCTGGCCTTCGACCCCAGCGCCCAGCATCCGGGATTCGAATTCAGTATCGCCCATTTCAGTCAATTGCTCGGCTACAACCCGCTCAATGGACTGGTCGTCAGCGCCCAGGACGGCTCCGTGCAGAGCGTGGTCACGGGCAAGGACTACGTTTTCTCCACGCCGATCGAGGCCCAGCAAATCCCCGAGCCGGCGACCTGCTTGATCTGGGCCGGCGTGATCGGCGGACTCGCCTGGAATTACCGGCGAACCCGGCGATCCAGCCGGTGAAACCTCATGTTGTGATCGACGCCATTCCATTAACGCATCCCTGCGCGAGACGGCGGCTGTTCCATCAGTCCGCCGTCTTGTTCATCGACCTTGTCCAGGCTCGAGTCCCGCCGATTCCCAGCGATCCGTCGCCTCGCCACGGAACCGTCCACACTCTCCATCCACTTCCCGCTCTTCCTAGGACCGGCACGCTCACTCCCGTTCGCACGACGCGATCGATGCGACTGGCCGCTCCTGACGACTATCCCAACTCACGAAAGCTCAACGATTTCGGCCACTCTACCGGTCGCGGACGAGTCTTCCGACCACGGGCGGATTGACGGTCGCCAGGCCCGCGCGGCATAATCTCATTTATTCAAGCTCTATTACTTTCGCGCCTTCACGAGCCCTCCATGACGAGACGCACCGCGGCCCACCTGCTCGCGAGCGGGTTCATCCTTGCGTTCGCCTGCGACCATTCGCCCGCGCTCGCCAGGCAAGATCGCCCGAGCGACCCCCCACGATCCACCAAACGGGCCGGCGGGGGGGGGCTTCGAATGTCAACCGCCGTCGTCTGCGACAGCATTGATGGTTATGAGAATTACGTGCCGCTCAAGGGGGCGGCCATGACCAGCGACGAAAAACTGCTCGTCTATTTTCGACCAATCAATTACAAGATCACGTCCAAGGATGCAATCTATCTGGCTAGCTTCAACGAGGACGCGATCATTCGCAAGCGAGGCGACAAGCAGATCATCAAGCGAAAGGAAAAGCTACTCGAGTACACCGCCCGAAGCACGACCCCGCCGGTCCAGGTCTATCTTAAGAACCAGATCTCGCTCAAGGGGCTCGAGCCTGGCGATTACGACCTGACCATCATCCTGGGCGACAAGCTCGACGGCGGATCGACTTCACAGGTCGTGAAGTTCAAGATCGTCGCCGCCAAGGAACCCACCCCATCTCCAGGGAACGAGACAATCGCCGACTCCGACGATTACTCCGCCAAGGCCGAACCGAAGACGAAACCCAAGCCCTGAACGCGGACCTTGGTTATTGACCGTCATTCCCAGGCTTGCCGGGCAGCGCGGGCTCCTCAAAGGGAAGCGTCGACCCCTTGCTCACGTCATAGGAAAGATCACCCTTCGAGGCGCCGGCCTTCAAATAGACGTCCATCTGCTGGCCAATGAACACATCGACCGAGCGCGCGTCGGGAAGCGAGTAGATCGCCTGCAAGACCCGCGTATCGACCCGCTCCGAGTTGTAACCCGTGAGCGATTGCTTGGGGATGACATAGGGCTCGACATAAACAAATTCGAGCGGGAACTTCACGTTGGGCCGGCCTTTCAGGGTCGCGACGGCGGGGGCTCCCTTGGTGAAGAATGGGAGGTCGTTTTCGTCCACGTCGACCCGAACGTGCAGTCGCTTGCTGTCTCCCATGACCACCATCGGCTCTTTCCAGACCAGCCCCGCGTATTGCCCCAGGCGCACGTTGAGCTGCAAGATCTCGCCATCCGTCGGTGCCCGGACAATCAGCCGATCGAGGTTGATCTTGATGCTCTCGATCTGGCTTTCGGCGAGCATCACGGCGGCCTTCGCCACCTCGATGTCCTCTTTCCACGAGCCCGCGAGTACTCGCTCGAGCTCGGCCCTCGCCTTGGCGAAGGCCGCCTTGGCGGCGGCGTGGGTGTAACGGTCCTTATCATAATCGCTGGCGGGCGCGACCTGCCGGGTATAGAGCCGCTCGGTCCGCGCGGTGGCCGCCTCGGCGTCGTCCATCTTGGCCCGGGCCTCGTCGAGGGCGGCCTGGGCTGGCGGGACATCCTCCGGCCGTGGCGCCGCCACCAACTTGTGAAGCTGAGCCCTCGCCGACGCAAGCTCCGCCTCGCGGACCCGCAGCATGGCCTTCATCTCGCGATCGTCGACCCGAAACAAGGGCGCGTTCGCGGTGACCAGCTCCCCTTTTTTCACGAAGATCTCGACCACCACCCCCGGCACGCCCACCCCGATCGGGATATTCTCGCGCCTGGCCTCCACCAGCCCCGATCCCGCGATCATCCTCGCTTGCTCGGGGCGCGACGGCGGCTCCACGATGGGCCGCGACGCCGGCGGGGTTCGCCGGGATTCCACGACCGTGTAATACGCCAGCGACGCACCCGCCAGCGACATCATCGCCAGGATCGACAAAACCGGCTTCTTGAGCAGGACACCGAACATGCCATGAGCCCCCTACTGAAAAACCCCTTCGATCCTCGCCCCGTCTCAGGCCGCCCCTCGGGTCCGATCCACGAGCTCCACGATCGCGCCGTCGTCCATTCGAGTCACCCGATCGCCAAAGTGAAAAACGCGATTGTCATGGGTCACGACCACCACCGCCCGATCCGGCCTGACCGCCTGGTCACGGAGCAAATTCATGACCGTTAAGCCTGTCTCATGATCGAGGGCCGCCGTTGGTTCGTCGCAAACGAGCAACTGGGGCTCGTGAACCAACGCCCGCGCGATCGCCACCCGCTGCATCTGCCCCCCCGAAAGCTGGCTGGGCAAACTCTCGAGTCTCCCGCCCATCCCCAGCGATTCCAGCAGCTCGCTCGACCGACGAAGCGCCCGATCGCGCCGCCAGCCCGCGATCACCAGGGGAATCGCCGCGTTCTCCGCCGCCGTGAGCGCGGGCAAGAGATTGTATTGCTGGAAAATGAAGCCAATCCGCGAAGCCCGGAACCGCGTCCTCGCCGAGTCCGAAAGCCGGGACATCTCCTGGCCGAAAATCGTGACGGCGCCCTCGTCGCTGTCGAGAATCCCCGCGATCAGCGAGAGCAACGTCGTCTTGCCGCAACCGGAGGGCCCCACGATCATCGACAGCTCCCCCGGGCGCGCATCCCAGTCGATCGCCTTGAGCGCGCACACTCGCTGCTCGCCTCGGCCGAAATGCTTGGTCAGGCCACGGACTTGAACGGCCTCCCTAACGTGAACGCCGGCGCTCTCCGCCATGGTTTCCCGCCCCCCGAAAACGCCCTCGCTCGTCATGACCCGTCCCCAATCCCCGGAAAACGCGGGGTCGCGCGCCACGATCCCCCCACTCTCAACGAAACACGATCGCCGGCTCGAGCCGGATCACCCGCAGCACCGAGAACATCGATGAAAGAATACAGATAAACACAATCGACGCCGCCGTGATCGGCAGTAGTTGCCAGGGCGTGTAAAACGCCAGCTCGGTATTCGCCGTCTTGAGCCCGAAAAGCGCGGCCAGACCCACGCCAATCCCATAACCCAGGAAACCCACGATCACCGCCTGAAGCAAGATCATCCCCACGATCCGCGAATTGGTCGCCCCCATCGCCTTGAGCGCGCCGAACTGCTTCAAGTTCTCGATCGTGAAGTTGTAAAACGTCTGCCCCGCGATCGCCGTCCCAACCAGGAAGCCCAGGAGCGCGGTGATTCCGAAATTAATTGGAATGCCTGTATAGAGCATATAATAATTAATCGTCATCCACATAAACTGATTGCTCGTCTTGGCCCCGAGACCGGTGGTCAGCGCGATTCGCCGCGCCACCACCTCGGGGGCGAGCCCAGGCTCGGTCTTGGCCAGGACGAAAGAGAGGATCTTGCGTTCCTGGGCGGCGTAATTCTTGGCCCGCGAGTAGGTGGTGTAGACCACGACGTTGGTCTGAAAGGTCCGAGTCGCCTCGCAGATCCCCACGATCAGCGCCCGATGGTCGTTCATCTCGAACTGCCTGCGGAGGAATCGCCGATAAAAGGCGTTGCCGAGCTTCGGCAGCTCGTTCCAATCCTCGTCGGGATAGAGCTTCGCGAGCCTCGCGTTGTCGACCATGACCGCGTCCGGGAGACGCAGGTCGCGGAGGGAGCCGGCGAGGATCTTGTCGCGCTGGGGCGCGCCCACGAGCGTCGCGTCGTCCAATCCCAGTAACACCACCTGCTCGATCACGGTGAGCTGATTCCCGCGGGAGACGACCGGGTTGATCTTGGCCCGAGCTTGCCCCTTGTAGAGCGGGACGGCCCAGCGCACCCCCTCAACTCCGCGTACCCGGTAAAGGCTGTTTTCGAGCAATGGCTTGACGTCGTCGATGAACCGCACCGCCGGGTCCATGATCCAGAGATCGGCCCCCGTGATGTCGGTGATCTGACCGCATGTCCGCAACATGAGCCCGCAAAAGATCGAGCCCTGCTGCGTGATCAGCAGCGAGGCGAACGAGAGTCCCATCACGATCCCCAGGAACTTGGCCCGATCCCCGACCAGCATCTTGACCGCGATCCAGCCCATCTCGAATCCCCCCTAACCCAACAAGGTCGCCTCTTGAGCACTGGGTCCAGTCACCGCGATCTCCGGCGGCATCGATTCCAGGGCCGCCACGCTAAAGCGGGTGATGTGATCGGTCAGAAACTCGAGATCAAGCGTCTCCATCGTCTCGACCCCGATCAAACGCTCGGCCACCGGCCGCCCCATCTGATAGTGCAGACACTGACCAATCACGCTAAACGCCATCGCGTAGAGCGAACGCTCCTCCGCGTCCGGACGAAACCGGCGGAGAATCTCCAGCAGTCGCTCGAACTTCGGCCGAATCACCTCCCGCACCAACACATCCGAGGCCGACGTCGGCTGGATCAACTCTCGAAGCATCAACCGATGCCGCCAATCCATCGGCTCACCCAACGCCAGGACGCGACTCAAGAACCCATGCACGAACGCCCGTAATTGCTCGGCCGGCGTCGACTCCTCACTCCGGGGAAGGTGCATATCCATCCCACAGTGATGGGCGCTCAACACCGTCTCGACGTAAAGCTGCTCCTTATCCCCAAAGTGATAATTCACCGCCGCCCCATTCGCCGCCGCTCGAACACAGATATCACGGACCCGAGCCACCGCGAATCCCTTGTCCGCGAATTCCTCGCCAGCGGCCTCAAGCAATCTAACCTTCGTCGGATCTTGTGCTTCCATCGATTAATATCCCCAAAACACCTGTTTCAAACAGGCGTTTCAATCAACTGTATGCTTCCCCGTCACGAGGTCAAGGGGAAGCTTGTGAAAAAACTCAATGATGGCCAGGATAGAGGTATGGGTAGGTGGCGCTGGGTTTCGATCACCGTGGTGGATTGCCAATGAACGCCCTTGGGTGGATGGCGGAATCCCAGAGCGAGCCCCCGCGATCGGTCTACGTGGTCCACGGTGACGATCCCTATCTGATCCATGAGTCGCTGGCCAGGATCGCTCGTACGGCGTGCCCCGATGGCGACGAGGGCTCGGTCGAGCGCCTGGTTGGTGCCGAGGCAAGCCTAGCCGACGTGCTCGATCGGCTGCGCACTCTCCCGTTTTTCAGCTCCCGACGGCTGGTGGTGGTGGAGGAGGCGGATCCCTTTGTCTCCAAGTATCGCGCCGAGCTTGAGACCTATGTCGAGCATCCATCCCGCACTGGGATCCTTGTTCTTCAGGCCAAGAGCTGGCCGAGCAACACCCGGTTGGCCAAGGTCGTGGAAAAGGTCGGGCTGTCGATCCAGGCCTCAAGCCCTCGGGAATCCGAGTTGCCGGCCTGGCTGGTGAAGCTCGCCAAGAGCGCCGGCGGGAAACTGGAGATCGAGGCCGCTCGGCTGGTCGTCGAGCTTGTCGGCCCCGAGCCCGGCGTCTTGGCCGGCGAGATCGAGAAACTGGTCGTCTACGCGGGTGAAGCCCGATCGATCACCCGGGCCGATGTCATGGCCATGGTCGGGGCGGGCCGCATTGAGACGATCTGGAAGATCCTCGACGCCGCCACCACCGGCCAGCCCGCCCTCGCCATCCGCGAACTCGACGTCCTGATCGCCTCCGGCGAGCTCGCCACCCCGCTCCTGGCCGCGATGAGCGCCAGCCTGATCAAGCTCTACCATGCCGGCTTTCTTCGCGGCCACCGCGTGAGCCTCGGCGAGGCCTGCCATGCCGCCGGAATCCCCTCGTTCGCCGTCGATAAAGCCCGCCGCCAGCACGCCCACCTGGGACCCACTCGTACCGATTCCCTGCCAGCCCTCCTCCTCAAGGCCGACCTTGACACCAAGGGAGGTAGCACGCTCGAACCCCGCGTGATCCTCGAAATGCTCCTGGCCAGACTCGCCTCGACTCGACTCGACTAACAACTCGCCGACGAACCCCCTCTCGCCCGACCACCAACCACGCCGCCGCAAAATCGCCTTATCTTACCGCTTCGGGTCCAAACCACCGGCCCAGCTCAGCCAAACGCTCGAAACGCCCCTGAAAACCACGCCCACCATAGGACGCAATTTGTCGCTATAAACTGCTTGAACTCCACCGATCGCGCGGTAATATGACCAAGGAATCCCGTCCGTGTGTCCTACGTTAGCGTTGTGGCCACGATATACGCTTTTTATTTCGTACATTTTTGAGAGTCCTCTTGGATCATGAGCGCTGAAGCCTTGGTCGTTTTGCCGAGTCTGGTTGAACGGGTTGAAAACAAGGTTCGCCAACTCACGCATGGCCGGATTCGGAACCTCGTCGTCGAGGAAATCCACGGGCAAGTCGTCGTGAGTGGCCAGGTTCCGTCTCGCCACGCCAAG
>JAKBAP010000094.1:11258-12984 GCA_021808995.1 Planctomycetota bacterium
GATCCGAGGAGGGATCCCGGTCCTCTCGGTTCCCGTCCTTTATTCTCTCGTCGAGTCCGTTGATTCAAGGATCGTTCCTCGCGGGAAGCTTCCTGGCGGCCCTGGAAATGGATTCTCACTCGAGCCACCCTGGGCTTTCGCCGATACAGGCGATAGGATTGGGTTCTTGGGCGAGATGAGGAATCGGCCAGTCGGGCCGCGCGAGGGAGGTTGCGACATGCGAGCGAATCTTCGAACCATGACGCGGCTGATCGTGGTGACCTTGGCGATGGCTTCATTGTTCGCCGGCGCGAGGGCCCAGGCTCAGGAATCCTGGGACGTCTTCTACATGGGCCAGGCCAAGATCGGCTACGCGCACACCTTTGTCGAGAAGGTTAAGGACCGCGGCCGGGAGTTGCTGCGCGTGCGAATCGACCTGGAACAGCGCCTCAAGCGTGGCAACGACGCAACGGTCACCAAGCTGATGTACGGCACGATCGAGACCCTGGAGGGTCGGGTGTTGCGGTTGGACACACTCACGACCGTGGGCCAGGGAACCCGGATCCAGACCCACGGCGACGTGATCGACGGCAAGATGGAACTGATCCTTGAGGGGACGGGCCAGCGGCAGGTGCTCACGATCCCCTGGGGTCCCGAGGTCCGCGGCCCCTACGCTCCCGAGCAGAGCATGGCCCGCCAACCCATGATCGAGGGTGAAACCCGATCGCTTCGCATGTTCATGCCCGAGCTCAATAAAATCTGTGATGTCACCTTGAAGGCCGACAAGGTGCAGCCGACCCTGCTGGGTGATGCGTCGTCCCGTCCACTGCTTAAGGTCGATATGGAGCTCTCCGTCGAAGGGAAGCATCGGCCCGAGTTTGACGTGACCCACTGGGTCGACGCCCAGGGTCAGGTCCTGAAGGCCGAGCAAGACCTCATGGGGGGTCTGGTGACCTTTCGGACGACCAAGCAAGCCGCTCTTTCCCCCTCCGGGCCGATCAAATTCGACATGATCCGTCAGACCATCGTCAAGGTCAGGGATTTCACCGATCCCGAGCGGACGCGACGGGTAACCTATCGGCTCAGCCTCAAGGGAGGCGATCCCGTCAAGGTCTTCCCGGTCGACTCCCGGCAAGGTTTCGACGCGGCGGCCGAGGCCAGACCCAATTCGGCGGTGATGATCGTACAGAGCCAGGGCCCAACCGACGGTGCCGCCGGCCCCAGCGAGGTCGCCGCCGAGTATCTCGAGCCCAACGCGCTGATCAATAGCAACGATGAGGAGGTCAAGCGACAGGCACTCCGCGTGACCCGGGGCCTGGACGACGCCTGGGCCAAGGTCGACCGGGTCAATCACTGGGTCTTCTCAAGTATCCAGGACAAGAATTTCTCCACGGCCTTCGCGCCGGCGTCCGATGTGGTGCGGAACCTGAGTGGCGACTGCACCGAGCACGCCGTCCTGGTCGCCGCCATGCTCAGAGCCGTCGGCGTCCCATCGCGGGTCGTGGTCGGTCTCGTCTATTTCCAAGACGACCGGCTCAGGATCAAGGGCTTTGGCTACCATATGTGGGACGAGGTCTACGTCAACCAGCGATGGGTCGCGATCGACCCCTCGTTCGACCAGACCACGGTCGACGCCGTTCACATCAAGCTCACCGAGTCTAGTCTCAAGGGGGTCACCCCGTTCGAGACCTTCGCCCCCATCCTGAGTGTCATCGGTAAGCTCGAGATCGATCCGCTGGAGGTTCGT
>JAKBAP010000094.1:12994-13847 GCA_021808995.1 Planctomycetota bacterium
CCGCCGACTCGACCCGGATCCGCTCAGGGAGGCGACGTGAAGGACCTCGAGCCCGAAAAACCCCTTGCCGACTTCTCCCTCATCAAGCGCGCGGAAGCGGCTCTCCATGATTAACATCGTGAATCATACATGGCTGATCGTCCTATTAGCGGGCGTCCCCGCCATTGCTGGGGAATCGCCCTTTCGGGCGGGCGCGGCCGTCGTGGACATCACGCCCCCGAGGTTGCCGGCCATCATCGCCGGTGGTTTCCTTGAGGGGCGCGCGGCGAGGGTCAACGACCCTCTTCACGCCCGATGCATCGTGCTCGACGACGGGACGAGCACGCTCGCGTTCGCCATCGTCGACACCTGCATGATGCCCCAGGCACTCATCGACCAGGCCAAGCGGCTGGCCAGCCCGAAGACGGGCATACCGATCAATCACATGATGATCTCGGCCACGCATACCCACTCGGCCCCGGCGGCCATGGGATGCCTGGGGACCAGACAAGACACCGCGTACGCGGACTGGCTACCGGCCCGGATCGCCCAGGGAATCGTGGCCGCGACCGCCAAACTCCGACCCGCCAAGATCGGCTGGGCCACGGTCGACGACTGGGAACACACACACAACAGGCGCTGGATTCGAAGGCCCGAAACCAAGATCGTCGACCCCTTCGGCGAGCCCACCGCCCTGGCCAACATGCACCCCGGGTATCTGAGCGCGGACGTCATCGGACCCTCTGGCCCCGTCGATCCGGGCCTATCGGTGATCTCGGTCCGGACGCTGGACGACCAACCGCTCGCGGTGCTGGCCAACTATTCGCAACATTATCATGGAGCCGAGCCCGTCTCGGCCGACTATTACGGTCTC
>JAKBAP010000564.1 GCA_021808995.1 Planctomycetota bacterium
TCGATCAAGATGCGAGAATCAATTGACCGCTGTCTCTTCCTGTTGGTTAACTTTCGAGTGAGCCCGTGACATGCCCGCCTTTGATTCCCTTCGATCGACCCGAGTCGCCGCGATCCGGCTGGTTCCCTGGCTGATGGTTGTTCTCGCCCAGGCGCGACTTCACGCGGGCGATGAACCTTCGGGCGCGGTCAAGGCCACGCCGTCGAGCGGGCTCGCGTCGGTGGTGTCGCCGATCATCGACGGGCATAAGGGCAAGGTCGCCGTCGCGATCAAGCATCTGGGGACGGGCGAGTCGTTCACCTTCCTGGAAAACGAGGTGATGCCGACGGCGAGCCTGATCAAGTTCCCGGTCATGATTGAGGCATATCGCCAGTCCGAGGCCAAGGAAATCGACCTGTCAGCGCGGCTCACTCTGCGAAAGGAAGACAAGGTCCCCGGCTCGGGCATTTTGACCTATCACATGAGCGACGGCGCGACGTTTCCACTGCGCGACGCGATCCGGTTCATGATCGCGTTCTCGGACAACACGGCGACCAATCTGGTGCTCGACTCGATCGGCCTGGGGGCGACGGCGGTCACGATGGAGCGGATGGGCTATCCCAATACCAAGATCCATTCCAAGGTGTTTCGCCGGGACACGTCGATCTTTCCAGATCGCAGTAAGCTCTACGGCCTGGGGAGCACGACGGCGGCCGAGATGGTTCGGCTCTGCGAGGCGGTCCATCGAAAGTCGATCCTGAGCCCGGCCTCGTGCGAGGCGATCCTTGAGCATCTCCGCGCGTGCGAGGACAAGGACAAGTTTCCTCGGTTCCTCCCCGCCGGGACCAAGGTCGCGTTCAAGACTGGCAGTCTGTCCGATACCCGAACGGCCGCCGGGATCATCGAATGCCCCGCCGGTCCGGTGGCGCTCTGCGTGTTATCGTATGAAAACGATGACAAGCGATGGGTCGCCGACAATGCCGGCAATCGGTTATGCGCACTGATCGCGCGGGGGGTCTACGATTATTTCGACCACGCCCCACCCGCCCAGGTCGGCACCGGCGGAAAGCCCCCCGTCGCCGGCGCGAGCCGATAACGACGTCGAGCCTCAGACCAGATGCGCCGGCAACGCCTGGGGCTTGCCCTCGCGATCCACGCAGGCCAGGGTCGAATGCCCCTCGGCCAGGAGCAAGCCATCGCGATAGACCTCGTAACGGTGAATGATCTTCACGTGCGTCACGCGCTCGACAATAGTACGAATCATAAGCATGTCATCATAGTAAGCGGGCCGCTTGAACTTGCAGCCGATGTCGACGATCACGAGCAGGTGCCCGGAATCCTCGACGTCGCGATAAGTCACGCCGCGGGCCCGTAGCATCTCGGTGCGGGCCATTTCGAAATAGACGAAATAGTTGGCGTGGTGCAAGAGACCCATGCGATCGGTCTCGGCGTAGCGTACCCTGACGTGGCACTCGTGGCTTTCGTTCATTGAAGGGGGTCTCCCGGTTCAGCGGATGGTCCGCGAATCCTTGAATCGTTCGGGGAGGCGAGCGACCGAGGGCTCGCCAGGGCGGGTGATGACCACCAGCGGATAGGGGTTATAGGGCCATTCGTCGCTGTTGGGTTTCCTGGGGCGGTAGATGTCGAGCACCCAGCGGCGAAAGGTCGCGGGATCGTGTCGTAGGTGTTCGTTGTTGAGCCAGCTCGCATAGGCGTCGAGATGCTCGGACATGACTTTTCCGTCGCCGGCGTGGACGTATAAATAGGCAAGCGAAAATTGACTCTGGGCGTCCTCGAGCCGCGCTCCCGGGCGCAAGAGTTCGCAGATGGCGGAGGCGAGCCCGGTGCGTTCCGATCCCCATGAGCAATGGATCAAGAGCGGGCGCTCGGCCGTTTCGACGACGTCCAGAAGGGTGCGAAACTGTTCGCGAGTCATCCACAGACACGACGACATTGGTATGTCGATCTGGGTCGCGCCGGCGGCGAGGGTGGTCGTTTGCTCGCGGTCATGCCAGGCCAGCTCGCTGGGCCCGCGGAGGTTGAGCACGGTCTTGATCGCGTGTTTCTTGAGGGTCCTCGCCAGCGTCTGGGGCGACATCTGCCCCGACCGAAAAACGCGGCCTCGCTGGACGACTCCCAGATTCGCGACCGATTGATCCCACGCGATGTAGGCCGCCGGGGGTCCGCAGACAACCGCCGCCGCGAGAATCGTTGCTCGGATCCAGGCCCGTCGGGTCATTTTCAAGGGGTGGCTCCTGAGTGATCGTCGATTCGTGCGGGGCTCAAGGCCTCATGTCGGGCGAATTCGGCGATCAGGGCATGATCGCGCTGGTCGGCCGGTGCCTCGGGTCGCGTCCAGGAGAGCGAGGCGATCGCGCTCCAGGCTTGTTCCGCCGAGAAATGGCGGTGACGGATCAGATAGGCGGCATGTGCCAGGCTTGTGCGATGATGGCCGCCGACGCAATGAAAGAAGACCGGCTGGAGCGTGGGATCGGCGAGCAGGTCGGCCGCTTGGGCCATCTGTTCCAGGGTCGCGGTCGAGCCATGCATGGGGACCAGTCGCCATCCCACGCCGAGATGGGCGACGACCCGAGCCTGCTCGACGTACTTGGGGTCGTCGGTGTTGATGGCGGTCAGGGTGACGAGGGTCTTGATCCGTTCGCGAGCGATGATCGACCGGAGTGCCCCCGGCGACTGCCACGCCCCTCGCACGAGAGCGCCTGGCTCGATCACCTGGACTCGCCGCTCTCGCGAGCACGTCCAGACGGCGACGGCGATCGTCCCGATCCCGAGTGCCAGTAACAAGGCC
>JAKBAP010000095.1 GCA_021808995.1 Planctomycetota bacterium
GACCACCGCTGGATCCTCAATGGGCGGAAAACCTGGATCACCGCCGGGCCGATCGCGGATCTGTTCCTGCTCTTCGCAAGCACCAACCCCACCCTGGGCGTCATGGGGGTGTCGGCGTTTCTGGTCGAGCGCGAAACACCCGGCCTCACCGTGGTTCGCGAGATCCCCAAGATGGGGATGCGAACCGTCCCCATGGGCGAGCTCTTGCTGGAAAACTGCGTGATCCCCGCCCAGAACATCCTCGGGCGCGAAGGCCGGGGAGGGCCGATCTTCCAGGAATCGCTCGAATGGGAACGCGGGGCGATCCTGGCCAGCGCGGTCGGGGTGATGAAGCGCCAGCTCGACCTGGTGATCGCCCACGCCCGGAAGCGCAAGCAATTCGGCCAGCCGATCGGCAAATTCCAATCGGTATCGAATCGGATCGTGGAGATGGCCCTGCGTCTGGAAACCAGCCGGCTACTCGTTTATCGTTATGCATGGGCCAAATCGAGGGGCGACCAGGCGACGGCGCCGGCCTCGATGGCCAAGCTCCACGTGTCGGAGTCATTCCTGGCGAATAGCCTGGACGCCGTTCGCGTGCTGGGCGCGTTAGGATACGCCGTGGAGGGGGGGCTGGAACGCGACCTCCGAGATAGCGTGGCGGGGGTCATTTTTTCCGGTACCAACGACATTCAGCGCAACATTATCGCCCGCCGGCTGGGGGTTGGCTAAAGCCCGCTCTCCACTCCGGAGACACTTCCGCTCGCCAGGGTCCTGGAGCCAACATGACGGCCGCCAAATCCGCCGAACGATCCCCCTCGCCATCATGGCCCTCGTGGTCACGCGCCCCGGAGTGGGGGCTGGCGATCGGGATCGCGGCCGTGCTCCTGGTGGTCTACATTCTCGACCGGGACCATTCGTTTTTTCAGGCCTATAGCCTGCAAACCCTGCTCCATCGGATCGCCCTTTTCGGCGTGCTGGCCGTTGGCGCGGCCCTGGTGATCATCGCCGGCGGGATCGATCTCTCCACCGGCGCGGTCGTGGCGCTCTCGTCGGTGGTCAGCGCGAAGCTGCTGACCGCCTGGCTCCATTCAGGAACCGGGCCCCCCTCGCTCGCGATCACCGCGACGGCGATCACGATCACACTCGCGATGGGGCTCGCCATCGGGCTGGGTCACGCCCTCATGATCAGCGGGCTCAAGCTCCCCCCGTTCATCGCGACCCTGGCGACCATGGCCGGCCTGCGCAGCCTGGCGACCCTGGTCTGCCAGAACAAGACCATCAACGTGAACCATCCCGCGTACCGCGTCCTGGGCAAGGAACCCTGGGTGACCCTGGGAATCTTCGCCGGCGTGGCGACGGTGGCGAGCGTGATGATGGGTTGCACGGTCCTGGGACGGCACCTCTTCGCGCTCGGAGGCAACGAGACGGCCGCCCGACTCTCAGGGCTCAAGACCAACCGGCTGAAGGCCGTCGCCTACGGACTCTCCGGCATGCTCTCGGCCTTGGGGGGAATCCTGTTCACCGGTCTTTCCGGCCAGGCGGACAGCCGGCTGGGCGTGACCTACGAGCTCACGGCCATCACCGCCGCCGTCGTCGGAGGTTGTAGCCTGGCGGGAGGCGTGGGCTCGATCCGGGGAGCGGTCCTAGGCCTGTTCCTCACCCAGATCGTCATCAAGGCCACGGGGGCCCTCGTACGATGGCTCGACAGCACCCAGATCGAGGGGCTGGTGCTCGGCATCGTCGTGGTCCTCGCGGTCGCCTTCAATCAGCGACTTCGAGCCCGGAAACGCTAGCGACATCGAGGCGACCAGGCCAACCAACTCCCTGAACCCAGATCCTCGCTCGAACCCCCCGTGCCTTCATGACGGCCGACACCCCGCCAGCCCCTGTCACCACGCCCCCCACTCCCGCCCCGGGGCGGCGATTCCTGAGCCGACTCGGTCTTCGACGGATGCTCTACGGCTTCGTCGCCATCCTGATCGTCGCCTGCTACGGCGTGGCGGGATACATGGGGATGGGATGGAGCTTTTTCGACGCCATCTATCAGGTGGTCATCACCATTTCCGGCGTCGGTTTCGGCGAGGTCCGCCCACTGGTCTCGACGGCGGCCAGGGTCCATACCATGATGCTGATTGGCGCGGGCACCCTGACCTACGCGTTTACCCTGGGCGCGTTCGTGCAGCTCCTCACGGAAAACGAGATCCTCGGCTACCTGGGACGTCAGCGGATGCAAAAACAAATCAGCCACCTCACGGGGCACACCATCATCGCGGGCTATGGACGGGTCGGCGCCCTGGTTTGCGACGAGCTCGTCGCGCGGGATCAGCCCTTCGTGGTGATCGAGCTCGATCCCGAACGCTCGGCCGAGGTCCGGGCCCTTGGACATCTGTGCGTCACCGGCGACGCGACCGAGGAAAAGGTCCTGGTCGAGGCCGGGCTCGAACACGCCCGGGTGATCGTCAGCGTGATGCCCAGCGACGCCGAGAACGTGTTCATCACCCTCACGGCCCGCCAAGCGTGCGCCGAGATCACCATCATCGCCCGGGCCGAACAAACCGGCACCCCCCGCAAACTCCGCCAGGCCGGGGCGAATCACATCGTCATGCCGGCGGCCATCGGGGCGAGCCGGATTGTCTCGTTGCTCACCAACCCCGGCGCTGTCGAATTCGCCGAGCTGGTCACCAACCGTTCAAGCGTTGCCATCGAACTCGACGAAGTCGGCATCCAGGCCGGCAGCCGCCTGGTCGGCAAATCGATCAGCCACTCGGACCTGAAACGCCGAACCGGCGTCATCGTGGTCGCGATTAAGCGGGAAGATGGCTCCGTGGAATTCCCGATCACCGGCGACGAGATCCTGGCCATCGGCGACCGAATCGTCCTCCTGGGGCGCGCGGCCAATCTCCAGGTCTTTCATCGCGAATACGGCATGGCCTGATTCCGAGACCATCCCTCGTGCTCCCAAGGATCTCCAAACCGGACGTCGCGGCCAAGGTTCGAACGCCAGGAAGAGCGCCCGATCCCAGGGAAGCGAGCGGTCTCGGTGGGCCGCGACCACGACCAGGTCGACCAGGTGGGAGAGAGCATGAGGGAAAAGTGGAGCAGTTTCTTGCCGTGGATGAACGCTCCTGGTAACTTCAAGTGTCCTCATCGATATCTTCATTCCCATCGTTCGTGCCGAGAGTCGCTTGCTGATCGTTCTACGTCCCGGGGCCCCTCATTCTCGCGAAGTCGCCTGATTCCGCCGAAAACACTCTCGAACCTTCCAGCATTCGGGAAATCCATGCCGAAGGCCTCGTCGCGCGCGGCCGCGTCGTGAATTTCCCCCGTCCCAGCGCACGCACCGTCATCATGGGAGAAGCACACACATGGCCAAGAGTCGTGATTGGACCGAGATCCTCGTACGACGAGGAGTGATCGGGCCGGATCAGCTCAAGGAGGCGTCGTCGCGAGCCGGCGCGCCCGTCGAGGAGTCGCTGATCAAGCTCGGTTACGCGGACATGGACGACATTATGAAGGCCAAGGCCGAACAACACGGCCTTCAATTCGTCGAATTGCGCGAGGTCGAGATCCCGGCCTCGGTGATCGAGCTGGTTCCGGAATCGCTGGCCCGCGAAAACATCGTCATGCCCCTGGCCCAGGAAGGGGGGACGATCCGAGTGATCATGCACGACCCACTCGATTTCGAGACCATCGACAAGCTCCGATTCGTGCTCAATCGCGACATCGAGGTCGCGCTCGCCCCCAAGGAAGCGATCGTCGAGTCGATCAACAAATACTACGGCAGCTCGACCTCGGAGACGGAATCGGTCGACTCGATGCTCCAGGAGTTCACCGACACGGCGATCGACTTCGCCGAGGACGCGGGGACCGGCGGCGGCAAGTCGTCAACCACCAACACGCTCGAGGCTGGCGACGCCCCCGTCATCAAGCTCGTGCATCTCATCATCCAAGAAGCCGTCACGTCGCGTGCCAGCGACATTCATATTGAGCCGTTCGCGGATCGGGTGCGGATCCGATACCGGATCGACGGTGTGCTGATGGAGCGGGACAACGCGCCCCGGCGGCTCCTCGGGGCGATCATCAGCCGCGTCAAGATCATGGGGTTCATCGACATCGCCGAGAAACGGCGGCCCCAGGACGGCCGGATCAAGATCCTGGTCGCCGGCAAGGACATCGACCTGCGTGTCAGCATCATCCCAACCACGTATGGTCAGTCGGTGGTGATGCGGATCCTGGACCGTGACAATATCAAGGTTGGGTTGCAGGATCTGGGTTTTGGCGACGAGGACTGGACCCGGTTCAAGTCGCTGATCAAGCGTCCCAACGGGATCTTGCTGGTGACGGGTCCGACGGGCTCGGGCAAGACGACGACGCTCTACGCGGCCTTGAACGAGCTCAACCGCCCGGACGTGAAGATCATCACGGCCGAGGACCCGGTGGAGTATTACCTGCCGGGTGTGAACCAGTGTGAGGTCAAGGCGAAGATTGGGATGACGTTCGCGCGGATTATCCGGGCGATGCTGCGGCAAAACCCGAACATCCTGCTGGTGGGCGAAATTCGCGATCTGGAGACCGCCGAGACGGCAATTCAGGCGTCTCTGACCGGACACTTGGTTTTCAGTACGCTACACACGAACGATGCGCCCTCGGCCATTACACGTTTGGTCGATATCGGCATCCAGCCGTTTCTCGTCGCCAGCTCGGTTCTGGCGATCGTGGCCCAGCGGCTGGTGCGCAAGGTCTGCCCCAAATGCAAGGTCCGCTATGAGCCGCCGCCCCATATCCTGAACGGCCTGGGCCTGCGCCCGGAGATCGCCAAGAAGGCGAACTTCATGAAGGGCAAGGGCTGCTCCAATTGCAGTAAGTCAGGCTATCGGGGTCGAATGGGGATCTACGAGCTGATGCTCATGACCCCCCAGGTGCGGGAGATGGCGTTCAAGGGGGAATCGACGCAAAACATTCGCCGGGTTGCACGTAAGCAAGGGATGAGGACTCTTTTCGAGGACGGCGTGGTGAAGGCGATCCGAGGAATGACCACGATCGAGGAAGTACTCCGGATCACCCAGCGCGAGATGCTGGTGGATGTCGTGCCCGGGGTGAAAAAGTAAGGCTGGGTTTAGGTCTCCGGGCCGCCGTGTGATCCCCCCTGTCGGGCGGGGGTGGACCACACGAGGGCACCGGGGACGCGGTTCGCGCTCAGGGGAGCGAATTTGATTGTGGAGCGGAGCACCGAGATAATGAGGTCGGCGGAGTGAGACACGTCGCCCTAACCTCTTTTCGTGCCGGCACGATTCGGTGGACTCCTGGTTGTCGGGACGTTGTCAAGGCCTGGGTTTTTCCAGGTCTTGATCAGGGTGGTTTCCATCGACGTTAGCCGCGGAGGCGATCGAGGACATGGGCACACTGCTCATTGACAAGCTGCTTCAGACGGTCTGTTCCCAGAAGGCCAGCGACCTGCACCTGACGGTCGGGACGCAGCCGATGTTGCGGCTGCATGGTCACATGCGGCCATTAGCCACCAAGGTGCTCGAGCCGTCCGACACGGTCGCGCTCATGAAGAGCATCACGCCCGAGCGCTGCCAGCAAGAGCTGCAGGAGGTCGGGGGGACGGACTTTGGGTTCGCGTTCGGCGACATGGCCCGGTTTCGCGTGGCGATTTTCAAGCAGCGCGGCAACATCGGGCTGGTGCTCCGGCGGATTCCCAACGAGTTCCTCACGTTCGAGCAGCTCGGTCTTCCGGCGGTGATCGAGGAGCTGATCAAGCGGCCCCGGGGTTTGATCCTCGTGACCGGCCCGACTGGATCGGGCAAGACAACCAGCCTGGCGTCCATGATCAACTGGATCAACAACAACATGGACCGCCATATCATCACGATCGAGGACCCGATCGAGTATTTTCACAAGCACAATAAATCGCTGATCAACCAGCGTGAGATTGGCATCGACGTTCCCGACTTTCCCGAGGCGATTCGCCGCGCCTTGCGAATGGACCCGGACATCATCCTGGTGGGTGAAATGCGGGACCTGGCGACGATCTCGGCGGCGATCACGGCGGCCGAGACCGGGCACATCGTGTTTGGCACCTTGCACACGAACTCGGCCGAGGGAACGGTCAACCGGGTGGTGGACGTGTTTCCCAAGGATCAGCAGGATCAGATTCGCACCCAGCTTTCGGTGGCGATCATCGGGATCTTGGCCCAGGCGCTCTTACCGCGCAAGCCCAAGGGGTTGGTGGCCGCGTACGAGATGCTGGTGGTGACCCCGGCGATCTCGAACCTGATCCGGGAAAACAAGACCTATCGAATTGATTCCTCGATTCAAACCGGGCGAAAGCACGGCATGATTCTGCTCGACGACAGCCTGTTCAATCTCTGGCGGCAGGGATTGGTCGAGGAGGACGAGGTCATGTTCAAGTGCCGCAAGCCTGGAGACCTGCGAGAGCGGATCGAGAACGCCAAGAAGGGGATCTTCGACGACGACGAAAAGGGGGAAGGCGAGGGGGACGACTAGGCTCGCCATGGGATTCGGTTCGGGCGAGCCCGCGGGGGGGTTCGCTCGGAGATCCCTCGGCCGTGGAGTCGGGGCGGAAAGTTTCTGGCGGCGGCGTCACTCGTGGTCGATCGGAGCGTAGGGTTTTGGAGTAACGTGTTTTGTGGGCTTGGGGTTAGGGCTCATGGCCGCGAGCCCCCAAGCCCGGCTTGATGGATGGGTTTTGGAGACGGTCCCCGCGGGGCTAGCGCGTCCTGGCGGGTATGCGATGGTTGGTTCGGTGGGCCTGGGCGTTCGCTTGGGTCTTGGTTCCGTCTGGTTGGATTTCCTTTTTCACTCTTGAACGGCACCGGGCGAAGTCCCCTCGATCGCGGGGGGGGCGGCGGCTGGGCGGAAGGCGGCATTTGAGATGGCCCGCAAGCTCGGCACGATCATGGTCGACATGGGGTATCTCGACGACGATGCCCTCTGGAAGGTCCTGGAGGAGCAAAAGCGCTCTGGCCAGGAGCTCCTGGGCAAGGTCGCGACGCGGCTGGGGGTGGTGCGCGAGGACCAGGTGTTGAAGGCGCTTGGCGAGCAGCTTGGGATGAAGGTCGTCAAGCTCGCCGACGTGACGATTCCGGCGGAGCTCACCGAGCTGGTCAACGAGAGCATGGCGACGGCGTACAAGATCGTGCCGGTCTCGCAGAGCAAGAAGGACAAGAGCATCACGGTCGCGATGGCGGAGCCACAGAATCCGTCGACCCTGGACAGCCTGCGGATGTTCCTGTCGACCGAGATCAAGGGGGCGATCGCGTCCGAGGCCGACGTGACGGCGGCGATCGAGCGGCTCTACGCGGGCCATCACGAGAGCATTCAGGACGTCGTCAAGCAGATCCAGCAAGACAAGGGGCTCTCGCAGCTCGCCAGCCGCGGGCAGAACACGGTCGACCTGGAGGCGATCGAGGAAATGGCCGAGGCGGCCCCGGTTCGCAAGCTGCTCAACATGGTGCTCCTGTTGGCGATCAAGGACAAGGCCTCGGACATCCATTTCGAGCCGTTCGAGGAAGAGTACAAGATGCGTTACCGGGTCGACGGCGTGCTCTACGAGCTCGTTCCGCCCCCCCGGCACCTGGCGCCGGCGATCGCCAGCCGGATCAAGGTCATGTCGAACCTGGACATCGCCGAGCGGCGGCTCCCCCAGGACGGCCGGATTCAGCTCGCGCTGGGGGGGAACGCGGTCGACATCCGGGTCTCGACGCTGCCGACCATGTTTGGCGAGAGCGTGGTGCTGCGAATCCTTGACCGAACCGTCGTTCAGCTCGACCTGAAGAAGCTCGGCATGCCCGAGGACACGCTGGCGAGTTGGTATCAGGTGGTGGAAAAGCCCAACGGCATCATCCTGGTGACCGGGCCCACCTCGTCGGGCAAGACGACGACCTTGTACGCGACCCTGAATCACCTGAACCGCATCGAGGACAAGATCATCACGACCGAGGAGCCGGTCGAATACGACATCGAGGGGCTGATCCAGATTCCGATCAATTCCGAGATCGGCGTGACCTTCGCCGCCTGTCTGCGGGCGATCCTGCGGCAGGACCCCGACAAGATCCTGGTGGGCGAGACGCGCGACCTGGAGACGGCCGAGATCTCGATCCAGGCCTCTCTGACCGGGCACATCGTGTTCACGACCTTGCACACCAACGACGCCCCCTCGGCGATCACCCGGCTCCGCGACATGGGGCTGCCGACGTTCTTGATCACGGCGACGGTCGAGGCGGTCCTGGCCCAGCGGCTGGTTCGCAAGCTCTGCGTCAACTGCAAGACCGAGTTCACCCCGGCGGCCGAGCTCTGCATGGAGATGGGGATCACCCAGGAATACGCCGCCACCAAGAAGTTTTATTACGGCAAGGGGTGCGAGAAATGCAACAACACCGGCTACAAGGGGCGCATGGGCATTTATGAGCTTCTGATCATGAACGACGCCCTGCGGGAGATGATCGTGGCCGAGGCCTCGCTCGACGACTTTCGGACCGCCTGCCGCAAGTTTGGCATGCGGACCTTGCGGGAAACGGGAATGCAGATGATCCACAACGGGGCCTCGTCCATCGAGGAAGTCGTGCGCGAGACCATGCTCGACGATTTTTGAGCCGTCGGGCGGACCAGCCGAGACAATCCAGGCGTGAGCCACCACAGACGATCGCGGGCGGGATTTTGACGGAGACCGGTGATGCCGACCTTTCAATACGAGGCGATGGACCACACGGGGCGCGAGGTCAAGGACGTCATCGACGCCGCGACCCAGGAGGAAGCCCAGCAACTGATCCGTCAGAAGGGCTTTTTCGTCACCAAGATCGCCGAGAAGGCCAAGAAGGCCAAGCAGCGCGGGGGGGCCAAGAAAGGGGGCCGTAGACGGAAGAAATCGTTCACGATCGGGCGGATCTCGACCAAGCAGCTCTGCACCTTCACCCGCCAGCTCTCGACCCTACAGGACGCCGGCCTGCCGATCCTGCGGAGCCTCAAGATTCTCGAGGGTCAGTGCAAGCCCGGCGTGCTCAAGAACGCGCTCCAGGACATCGTCGAGGACATCGAGAGCGGCCAGACCCTCTCCGAGGCCTGCGCCAAGCACCCCAAGGCGTTCGACCGCCTCTATTGCAACATGCTCAAGGCCGGCGAGGCCGGCGGCGCGCTCGAGGCCATCCTTCAGCGGCTCGCCGACTTCAAGGAAAAGTCCCAGTCCCTCAAGCGGCGAATCAAGTCGGCCATGGTCTACCCCGTCGTCGTGATCTTCGTCGCCTGCGTGATCGTGGGGTTCATTCTCTACTTCATCATTCCCAAGTTTGAATCGATCTTCAAGGACTTCAACGTCCCGCTCCCCGGCATGACGATCTTCCTGATCGACGCCAGCCACTTCCTGATCAAGTATTTCTACGTCGTGTTCCTGAGCCCGCTGTTCGTCTGGATCTTCATCAAGCTCATGTACCGCAACAAGACCGGCGCGTACATCGGCGACCGCATCATGCTGATCATCCCGGTCATGGGGACCATCGTCGAGAAATCGACCGTCGCCCGCACCACCCGCACCCTGGGGACCCTGGTGCAGTCGGGGGTGCCGATCCTGGAGTCGCTCAACATCGTCCGCGACACGGCCGGCAACGCGGTCTTCGAGCGGGCCTTCACCCGGATCTATGAAAGCATTCGCGAGGGCGAAACCATCGCCCAACCCTTGAAGGAAGCCCGCATCGTCGACGACATCGTGGTCAACATGATCGACGTCGGCGAGGAAACCGGCGAGCTCGACACCATGCTCAACAAGATCGCCGACAACTACGACGAGGAAGTGGAGACGGCCGTCGAAAGCCTGGTCAGCCTCCTGGAACCGATCATGATCGTCGTCCTGGGCGGCATCATCGGCTTTATCGTGATCGCCCTGTTCTTGCCCCTCATCACCCTGATTGAAAAGCTCTCGGGCTAAATCGAGCCCGTCCCCATGGCCCGCGAATACCCTCTCTGGTGGAGACCTCGACCGATGATCCGCTCCTCACACGGCACGCGACCAGCCCCCCGGCGGCGGGGGTTCACCCTGGTCGAGATCCTGGTCGTCATCATCATCGTGGCGATCCTGGTCGGCCTCTTGCTCCCCGTCATCGCCGGCGCGATCCGCACGGCCAAGAACGCCGCCGTCTCGTCCGAGATCAACCTGCTCGCCCAGGCCCTCGAAAGCTTCAAGGCCAAGTACGGCCAGTACCCCCCGAGCCGGGTCTTTCTCTCGGAGAATGGCTTTTACCCCGTCACCAACACCACCCTGATCCCCGGCGATGTCCTGACCTACGGCCAGCTCGCCCAGCGGACCCTCTCGGCCTTCCGCCAGATGTTTCCCAAGGTGATCTTCAGCACCAGCGGGCAGGTTCCGGCCTTCAACCAGAACAGCTACTGGTATGATTTTAACGGCAATGGTCAATATGACGCCAACGGCTACATCCTCTCGGGGCACGAGTGCCTGGTCTTCTTCCTGGGGGGAATCCCCCTGGCCGACAACCCGGCCAATCCCTCGACCTTCGGCCTGACCGGGTTTGGCAAGGACCCCACCAACCCCTTTTCGAACAGTATCACCTCGAGCCCGATGTACAACACCGACCGTCAGCCCTCGTTTTTCGAGTTCAACGCCGGCCGGCTCTATCTCGACCCGTACAACACCTCGATGAATGGCGGCAACCCCGGAGTCCCCGGATATTACGATTCGCTGGGGACCACCACCCCCGTGGTGGGGGCGCAGGCGATCAATTTTTACGCCTATTTTAGTTCTTATGGCAACGGCCTCTACGACTGCAACGACGTGAATCTGCCGTTCGAGGCCGACGCCAACCTGGGGACCCCGATCGGGCTCTCGTACCTGGCCCACGGCACGACCTATACCTCGGTCTCGCCCAACCCCTACACGGCCACCCTGACCGTCACGCCGACGGGGACGGTCACGTACCAGAAGCCACAGACCTATCAGATCCTCTCGTCCGGAGTCGACGGCCTCTATGGAGTGGGGGGCCAATACGTGTCGGCGACCACCCCCGGCAGTGGGTCGGCGACCAATCCCCTCCCCTTCGACCTCAATCACACGTACGCCGGCACGTCCCTGACCGCGGACGGGACGATTCGCAAGCGTGAAAACGACAACCTCACCAATTTCAAGTCCACGACGTTGGATTGATTGGGAGCGCGGGCGGCCCGCGTTCGAGAAAAAAGGGGGCAAGCCCCCTGCCCCGCCCGAAACGGGTTGCTGCCTCGGGAACGACTCGCGGCTGGAATCGGACAATCCCCTTGAGAAATCGAAAGTCATAGTCATGAGCACGGGAAACATCACATCGGCGGGGGGGGGGCGAGGGCGGGGCCGCGGGTCCTCGCGCGCCGCGTTCACCCTGATCGAGCTCCTGGCCGTGATGGTCATCATCGCGATCCTGCTCTCCCTGATCCTGGTGGCCGCCCTGGACGCCCAGCGGAGGGCCGAGGAGCGGGCGACCCAGAGCCTGATCGCCAAGCTCGACTCGGGAATTTCCGACCGGCTGGACGCCCTCTTGCAGACCCAGCCCTCGGCCAATTACGCCCACGGCTACCTGGCGGCGATCTACGTGGGCAACCAGATGGTCCCCCCTCTCCAGACCAACTCGGGCTCCCTCAATTCCCAGATCCGCACGAGCCTGCGAGCCCAGACGATCGCGGCCTACGACTATATCAAGAGCGAAATGCCCGACGTGTTCTCGATCGACCCGGGTTTCACGCCCGGGGGCTCGTACAGCGGTCCCTATCCGTTCAATTTCGCCGGTCAGGCGTTTCCCGGGACGCCGCTCACCACGCTTGGGAATTACATGCTTCCCCTGGGACACATGGTGATGAATTCCCCCCCCCAGAGCTTTGGAGACAGCACGATCACGACTGGCACGCTCACGTCGACCTTCCCGAACCTGGGTCTGACCGGCAGTGGCATTTTCGGGGCCTCGTACACGGCGGCGGCCGGGCTTTATCGAAACCTGGGCTATCTGCCGACCGGCTACGACGGAGTCGACAACGGCGGGATCGCCGGCCTGGTCGACGACTGGGGCGAGGGGGTCAACACGGGCAACTATGTGCAGGTCACGACCAATATCGCCAATCACCAGCATAAGACAGCTCGATCCGAGATGCTTTACGCGATCCTGGTCGAGGGGAGCGGCCCCTGGGGCTCGGTCTTCAGCAAGGACGAATTCACCGATCGCGAGGTCCGCGACACCGACGGCGACGGGCTCCCCGAGTTCATTGACGCCTGGGGCCAGCCGCTCCAGTTTTTCCGCTGGCCGATCCTGCATCACTCGGGATTCCAGATCGGCATGAACCAGGTCGGGGCCGGCGGCAGCGCCTGGAGCCTGCTGAACCCCTATACAAACTGGCAAGAACGCGAACGCGACGCGCTGGATTCGACCAATCAGCTCATGGCGCCAGGCTGGTGGTCGACCACCGGCGTGGGGGGGCTGGCCGCCAACAACGCCTTCCCGGCGGCCCTCACCCCTTCCCTGCTCCCGGCTCCACGCCCGAACTCGTCCATGAGCACGGCGGCGCTGGTGTTTGCCTCGTTCTTTCACACCCTGGCGGAGCCGCTGGAGGGCACGATGAGCACCACTGGTCAGGGTCCGTTCTGGGACCCGACGTCGGCCGCTGCCCGCCGCGCGTATTACTCCAAGCCGCTGATCCTCTCGGGGGGGCTGGACGAATCGCCGGGCGTGTTCCTGTATTCCGACGCCGCGATCAAGTCGCTGGGCCAAAAAGCCCCCCTGGGCCTCGTCGCCAACGAAAACAGTGCTCTTCCATTCGGCCTCGACCTCGTGGATTTCACGCTGGCCGGAGGGATCCCGTGGACCTACTCCAACCCCCCGACGATCTCCGCGACCACGTTTCCCTCGAGCATCGACCCCAATAACCCCTCGAGCTTCGACATCCAGCAGTCGAGCCTGGACGATATCACCAACCACAATCTCTCGACGACCGTCGGGGTGGGAGGATCCAACTGATGAGCCCGCTTCGAATCCATCACGATCGCGGAACCAGGGTCCGCCGCCGGGCCGGCTTTACCCTGATCGAGCTCCTGGTCGTGATCACGATCATCCTGATCATCAGCGCGGCCGCGCTCCCGACAATCATCCCGGCCATCGCCCATCGCCAGGTCAGCGAGGGGGCGCGGATTCTCCAGGGGGCGCTCGCGGGCGCTCGCGACGTCGCCATCCACACCGGGGCCCCTTCCGGAATTCGGCTCCTGCCCGATCCCGACTTTCTCTCGATTAGCCCCTCGACCGCGCAGCTCGACCCCAGCGCGCCTCTGGTCTCGAACCGGATCCTGCCGCTCCAGCCCGCGCCTGATTACACGAGCGGACGGGTGTCGATCATCAAGGACGTGATCGCCCCGTTTATTAACTTCACAGCCCCGCCATTTCCCAGTCAGGGGGGGGGTAACCAGTATCCTTATCCTTACCCGTTTTTCAATACCGCGACCACGACGTGCTCGGTCCTGATGGTCGAGGAGTGCCCGATCGATCCTAATACGGGCTTGCCAAACGAGCCGACCTCGTGGTTCTGGAACGTCCGCATCGGCGACAAGATCCAGATCGGCGACGCGGGCCAGATCTACACCGTCATTGGCCCCATGACGACAACGCCCAGTTTCGGAAATGTCGACATGCTGGTCAACGACGGCCAAGCCGCGGGCACGCCCCCCCACCTCCAGCGGACTTATGTGCTTCCCAATGGCGGCTCGCAGACCTTTAACGTCGAGTATCTTTTTCTGGTCAACGGGCTCGACGACAACCTCGACGGCTACGTCGATAA
>JAKBAP010000096.1 GCA_021808995.1 Planctomycetota bacterium
CGCTCGCTAATTCCGCCGCCATCGACCATGCAGTTGGCCATCGAGTGCAGGACGGTCGAACGATGGCTGTAAAGCACCCCCTTGGGATCGCCGGTCGTCGCCGAGGTATAGCAGAGCCCGGCGGCGGTGTTTTCATCGAATACGGGATCCCCCGTGTGTTCCGCGGCATTGGCCATGAGCTGGTCATAATCGAACGCCGGGGATGGGAGCCTCGCGGGCTCGCCGGGCGTTCCCTCGTCAATCAGCACATAAGCCTCAACCGACTGAAGGCCAGGGCTGGCCTGGCATTCGCCCAACAAGCGGGCGAGCGCTCGGTCGGCGAAGATGAAACGGTCCTGGGCGTGATTGATGATATAGATGATCTGTTCGCGAGGCAGGCGGATATTGATCGTGTGCAAGACAGCGCCGATCATCGGGACGGCGAAGTAGAGCTCGAGGTGCCGCTGGCTGTTCCAGGCAAAGGTCGCCACCCGGTCGCCGGGGCGGGTACCCAGGTCGACCAGGACCGTCATGAGCCGGCGGACGCGGCGGCCGAGCTCGGCGTAGGTGATGGTCACGACGCGGCCATCGCCGCGACGTGAGACGACCTCTTTTTCGGGGAACACGCGCTCGGCCCGCCTGAGAATCGACGAGATCAAGAGCGGATAATCCATCATCAACCCGTCCATGGCGGTTCCTCGCGTTTCAACGGCCGACGGCGTCGTCTGGGTCGATGTCGGCCCGCGTCCGCGGAATCAGAAATGAAAACGTTGCCCCAACACCGGGCTCGCTCGACGACTCGACCCGGCCACCATGAAGCTCCACGAACGATTTCACCAGCCAGAGCCCGAGCCCGATTCCTCGCTTGCCGTACTGATAATCGCCGGAGGAATGCCGCATGGTGTCGAATCCGGTGAAGAAAGGCTCGAACAGATAAGGAAGGTCGGCTGGATCGACCCCCCGACCCTGGTCGACGACGCTCACCCGAACCTGATCGCTCGATCCGGCCTCGAACGCGGCGGTCACGCGGATCAGGCCGCCGTCGGGGGTGAACTTGACCGCGTTGGCCAACAGGTTGATGAGCACATCCGACAGTTTGGATGCGTCGGCCGGGATCGAGCCGATGGCCGGGTCGACTGAGAGCTCGACCCGCTGACTTCGCGACTCAAGATAAGGGGCGATCTGGTCGATTGCCCCTCGGGCGAGGATGTCCAGGTCGACGGGGCCGAGCTCGAGGGAATGGCCGAAATCGCGATTCCGGATCAGCTTGAGCATCCGCTCGACGGTCCGAGCCAGCCGGCCGGCGGAGTTGGAGATCCGCTCGACCCAAAGCCGCTCGATCGGGGGGGCGGTCTCGCCCTGGGAAATCCTCCAGAGCTCGAGTAAGCCCAGGACCACCGACAACGGGGTATTGAGCTCGTGGCTGGCGACCTCGATGAACGCCCCCTTCAACCGGTCGGCCTCGATCAGCCGGGCGTTGGATTCCCGGAGCTCGGCGAGAAGCCGCTTTTTATCGGCCAGGAGGTCGTGATGCTGGACGGCCTGGCGCAGGACGGCCAGGAATTCCTGGGCGTCCCAGGGCTTGCCAATATACCGAAACACATGCCCACGATTGATCGCGTCAATGACCGCGCGAATGTCGGCGTAGGCGGTGAAGAGCAGCCTTGTCGCCTCGGGACGGACCAGCTCGGCCTCGCGTAAGAGCTCAACCCCCGTCATTCCCGGCATTCGTTGATCCGACATGATCACCTGAATGGGCCTATCGGATCCGAGGACCTCCAGGGCCTCCGCTCCGCTTGCCCGGCAAACGACGTCGTAATCGATCCGCAGGAGGTCCTGGACAGTCTGGAGGAGATCGGGCTCGTCGTCGACGACGAGCACGGTGGGCTTGACCCTGGCGCGCGGGGTGGGGGTTCGCTTCAGGGTTGGCTCTCCCCCCCGAAGCGACGGCGAGCACGGTTGGGCCAGGGGCGGGATGGGCGCGGCGGGGGCGTCGGAGCGGGTCGCTTCCGCGGTGTTGCCGGCCGGTTCCCTGGTCACGACTCGGCCCCCCGGTCCGCGGCGTCCCCGGCTCGATCGGTTTCATCGCTGACGAACCGCTTGATCAGGGTGACCTCGTTGCCGGGGTCGTTGTAGCTCATTTCGTCCACCATGCCCTGGCAGATCAAGAGCCCAAACCCCCCTGCTCTCAGCCCCAGTTTCTCCCGGACGTCCAGGTGCGTGAACGGATCGCCCGGGAGCGCCGCGTGGGGTAGGTTCCCGCGGTCAAAACCCGTGCCCTGGTCCTTGACGATGATCTCAAGCCGGTCTTCATGAACCCGATAGGTGATGTTGACCAGACGCTCGGATTCATGCAGGTTGCCCCACTCGATGGCGTTCTGGGCCATTTCCATGACCGCCTGGCGGAGTTGGACCACCTGGTCCGCGGCGAGTGGCGTCGCCTGGCAGACGAGCATGAAAAAGTCGTTGAGATCCTTGAGGAAATTGATCTCGCTATTGAGCTCGACGTGGATCTCACCGTGCAGTGATCGTTGCTGGATGCTCTGGCGCCAGGATCGGGCCGATTCGATGGCATCAAAGAGATCCTCGACGCCGTAGGGCTTGGTGAGATAGGCGTTGGCCCCGACCCGAAATCCGTGGACCTTGTGCTGGACGTCGTTCAAGGCGGTGAGCATGACGACGGGCAAGAGCATGGTGGCGCGGTCGGTCCTGAGCCGCCGGCAGACGTCGAATCCGTTGATGTCCGGGAGCATGAGATCGAGCAAGACGACGTCGGGGGTTCGCTCCTTGGCCAGGCGCAGGCCCGATTCGCCGTCGCCGGCCAGGATGGCGTCGTAATCGCGCAGGCGAAGAATCCGCGCCACGAGGTCGGCTTGTTCCGGGTGATCCTCGACGATCAGAGCCGTTTGCATCGCCTCACCCCCCTTCGGCCCTTCTCACGGCCCCGATACCTGGATCGATCACCATTACCATTTTGCTCGCCGACTGGTTCGCCATGGTCACGACGTGTGAAGCTCGACCAAGTCGGCGTCGAGCAATTCGTGGTCGCGCTTGACGGTTCGGGGCTCCGAGGAAGGCCCGCTCCAGACTCGCGCGAACTTGAGCGAATGCTCGAGATCCTTGTGAACCTGGCGCGCCAGATCCAGGACGCTGGCCCCCACCGGGAGTGTGAATGGCCTGGTTCGATCGATTGGCTTACCGGGCGCCTTGGTATAGATCCGGATCACACCCAACAAATCGTACGTGGCCCGTCTCAGTGTTTCCAGACCTTCCCCGGTTTGGGCCGACACCGCGACGATGGGAAATCGGGCCTGGAACCATTCCTCGAGGATCGCGAGTCGGTCCCGCGCCTGCTCGGCGTCGAGCTTGGTGGCGACGAGGAGGGTCTTGAGCTGTCGGGTCGATTCATCGTCGTCGTCGTAAGGAAGCTCCTTCACAAGCACGGCGTGTCGTTCCGCCAGGAGGGTGAGGACGGCCTCGAGTCCGTCGGCGAAATCGTCGTCCGCGAGATCGGCGACCAGGAGCACGGCGTCGGCCGATCGAACCAGCGTGGGAACCCACGATTCCAGGAAGTCGGT
This sequence comes from Planctomycetota bacterium, assembly GCA_021808995.1. Lineage (GTDB taxonomy): Bacteria > Planctomycetota > Planctomycetia > Isosphaerales > Isosphaeraceae > JAKBAP01. The sequence continues at coordinate 3,558 of JAKBAP010000096.1, forward strand.
GGCGATGGCGGGGAGATCGACGAGTTGAATCGGGACGTCCTCCCACGTCATGATCCCTGGCTGGGCGTTTCGCGTGGTGAACGGATACGAGGCGATTTCCGGCCTGGCGTTGGAGAGACTAGCCAACAAAGCACTCTTGCCGGCGTTGGGGGGGCCGACCAGGACGACCTGCCCCGCCCCCTCTCGCGGTACGCGACGGCTGAGGCCGCTCTTTTTGCCGATGGATTTTTGGCCCTCCTCGACCTCGTCGCGCAGCTCGCTCATTTTTTGCTTGAGGTCGGACTGTAATTTCTCGGTTCCCTTGTGCTTAGGGAGGAGCCGATAGAGCTCGCGGAGCTTCTCAAGCCGCGAGCCGGCCGTGGCGGCCTGGCGGAACTCGGCCTCGATTTTCAGGTATTGCGGCGGCAAATTCGCGGGCATGAGAGCGCATTCCACACAAGAGCCGAGACTTACAGTTCGAGCGAGGCTAACCGCCCAGCCCGATCCCACGCAAGCCCACAGGGGGGCCATTGGTTTCGCCTGGGGCCATCCCCGCCGCGCCGGCCGGGTCTCGAGCGGGGAAACTTGAGTGAAGATTCGCGCTCCAGACACCGGGCGTTCGTTCTTTAACGATTGTAGTCAATGCGCGGGCACGGAATCCTCGGCATGAGCCGTTTTTCCTTCCCAAAAGTCCTATATTTCGGGAGGAGAGTGCATTCCCGGCGAGAGGAGTGAGCGCATCATGACGATTCTCGAGCATCTTCGTGGGCATGGCGTGAGTTTCGAGCTTCTCTTACATTCTCCCGCTTCGACCTCGGCGCGGCGGGCGGGCTGCATGAGGGTCCCGGGCGGGATCGTGGCCAAGGCCGTCTTGATCCAGACGCGAGCCCGCTCCCTGGTCGCCGTCCTTGCCGCGACCCACTCGATCGATCTGGATCGGCTCAGCACGGTCCTGGGTCTCGACCGGGGCGAGGTCCGCCTGGCCACCGAGGACGAGGCCGCGGCGGTGTTTCATGATTGCGAGGCGGGGGTGGTCCCGGCGTTTGGGGGGCTTTACGGGCTCATGACGATCGTGGATGAGGATTTAGCGACTCGTCCGCGGGTGGTTTTCGGTACCAACAGCCGGCACGAGGCGGTCTGGATGCGGTTTCCGGATTACGCGACGCTGGAAGCCCCGCTGGCCGCGCGGTTCGCGCGGGCCCCTGAGCCCCGTGGACGGACCAATCACCCGGGCGCTGGCCGTCGCGCGGGCTGAGGACCTTTGATGCATCCATTGGTTCCGAGGTCTCACTCTGCTCGCCAAGAAAGAGTAGCCGGAAATAAGGTTGGCCGCCGCCCCGTAGCCGTTCAAGCCCGCGTGGGAATGGAACTCACCTGGTGGCACCCGGGAATCGCACGTCCCCGCGGCCTGGCCTGGGATACAAGCCCGAAGCGCGAGCGAGTGAATTCAGGTCCCAGCCCCGCGCCCGCGTCTGGGGCTTGAGCGCCCTCGATTGTTTTTCCCGGAATTCACTCGCTGGCGGTTCGGGCTTGTACTCATGTGATCCGGCCGATGTCGGAGCGTGGAGAATTGCCTCGCCGCCGCATCGGGCCTTGACGAAATCCCTCCGGTTCGCCGCGCGATCGGGCTCCCGTGCGGCCCTGTCTCGAAGTCCCGAATCACAAGCCCAGATCCCGCGGTCGACTTGTCGCTTGTGCTCGAGTCACCCACAATGGGAATGATGATCCATCCGCTTCGCGAGTCCCATCTCCGCGCGGCCAATCGCACGCTACGTAGCTGTGTCGGGCTCGCCCTTGGCTGGATCATGACCATCTCCGCCGTGGCGGCCCAGGACGGCTCGACTCGCGAACTCACACTCGACCCCGGGACGGCGTCCAGGGTCGACCTGGGCTTGCTCAGGTCAGGCCGGTCATACTCACTCGTCGTTTCGTCCCTCGGAACGCTGGCCCACACCGATCGGATCGTCGTCATCCTGGAATCCGCGCGGGCTGATCCTCTCGCCAGGTCGATCCACGCCGGCGATCCTGATTTCACACTCGTTTATCGTCCTACCCACGACGGCGAGGGCCGACTAGTCCTGTCGCTTGGCAAGGGATCGCGGGGGCCCGTAATCCTGCGAGTCCGTTGGGACGATCTAGACGTCCCCATCCTAGACCTTCCGGCGATCGAGGCCGAGCCCAACGATTCCTGGAAAACGGCCAACACCCTTGTCCTGGGCCGAACGGTCCACGGCACCGCCGACGACATCGATTACCTGAACGGACCCACTGACCTTACAACCGGGCGCGACTGGTTTCGATTCGACATCGACAAGGACTCCCTTGTGTTTTTCGAGCTCGACCTGCTCGATCGGGACGTGCCGGCGAATTCGCGGCTCGTGACGGTCGACGAGAAATCCGGAGTCATGACTCCTTACCTCGCGGGTAAGGACCCCATGGAGATGGTCCACGACCGCGAGCGGGCGCGGTTCTCGAAATTCATCAGCCGAACCTTGATCAAGGGGCGATATTATTTAGAAATCGACGCGCGCCATCCCGATTATCGGCTACGTACGAAATGCCTGCCTGTCCCCCCCTACACCGACCCCCGTCAAGCCGTCGAGACCGGCCTGCGTTATCTGATCGACGCGGGCGACGCCTGGTTTGCCCAGATCCCTCGGGGTGGGAGTACGCCCACGCGGGCGGGCATGCTTCATGAGACAGCCCAGCGCTGTACCGCCTGCCACGCGGCGAGCTTTCCCACCGAGGCCGCCCTGGCCGCCCATGCGAGCGGATACGCGATCGAGCCCAGGGCCAATTTCGAGTACCTGATCGAGCGTCTCTATCACTCGATCACCCCGCTCTACGGCGATCAGGGCCTTTACTGGCAGCGATTCATCGCGATCCCACTCGAGGCCCAGGGCGCGCAGGGAGGCGTCCTGCTCGATTACGAACGCCAGATTCGCGGTCACTCCACCCGCTTTTCAGGGCGTTTTGGGCCGTTCCTCGCCGCCGCCTGGGCCTCGCGGTCGGCTCTCCCAGACGACGCCCAGAACGGAGTCCTACCCCGCGACAGTAAGTTCAGCCAGGCCTGGCGCGACTACCGGGTCTTGAACGCCCTGGGAACGCGCGGCGACGCGGACCATGCTCGAGCCGCCGCCCAAATCGCCGAGATCGTCGGCGAGCGAGCGGCCGACCGGAGCGTGGAAAACCTTCAGGATCGCGTCGATCGCCTCCGCGCGTGGGGACTCATCGACAAGGACCGGTTCAAGAGTAAGATCACGCGAGAGACCGGCGCGCTGCTCGCCCTTCAAAACCCCGACGGCGGCTGGCCCGAGCAAGATTCGGGTCCAGGCCCAAGCGCGGTCTACCTGACTGGTCAGCTCGTCTGGACGCTGCTCGAACTGGGCCATTCGCCCGAGGAGCCCGCGCTAGGCCGGGGCCTGGCGTATCTGCTCGGTCGGCAACGGGGATTCGGCGGCTGGATTCAGGACGAGACCCAGGAGACCTTTCGCACCCCCATGCGAGAGACCCGATACGCGGTGATGGCGCTCGCGAAAGCGTATCCGAGACTGGCCGATCACCCGCGCGAACCCAACCGCGCCCCCCGAACCGGTTCGCTCGTGGAGACGCTCGAGGACCTGGAAAACCTCGTGGACGTCCCCGAGGCCGATCGTGAATCGCTTGTTCGCGTCATCATCCCCTTGCTCGATGATCGCCGGCCGCTGGTGCGTTCGAGCGCGGCCGCGTGCCTGGGGCGGCTGGGTCGACCAGAGGCCGCGGAGGCGCTCGCAAGGCACCTGGGGGATGATTCCAAGATCGTCTGCCGCGCGGCCGCCTGGGCACTCAGGCGATTAGGCGACCACGACCAAGCCGCCGCCGTGATCGCTCGGGCTCTCGCGAGCCCCGACCCTCGTGTCCGCCGGGGCGCTTGTCGCGTCTTCGCGGCCCAGTTTTACCGGCTCGACGAGCGGCTTGACATTCTTGATCGACTCGTCCCCTTGTGCGGCGACGCCGACCTCGGGACGCGGCTCCAGGCCATCCGGGCGCTCACGCAGTGGTTTTATCGGATCCGCGACCACGCCGCCCGGAAGCGAATCATCGCGACCGTTCTCGAGAGGCTTGGCCAGCCCGACATTCCCCTGGTACGCGATTCCCTGCGCCAGGGGCTTTATATCATGCTCGACGAAAACCTGGGGGGCGGGGTGAGCCTTCAGAAAAACCTCGAGGTGCTTCCCCTGGCGACTCGCCGGCGCGTGCTCGACGCGCGAATCGCGCTTGAACGCGAGACGCTCGTCAATCCGCTCCTGTCCGCCCTGAAGGATGGCAACTCGCTCGTGTGCTCGGGCGTGCTCGCGGCCTTCGACGGTTCGTTTCTCAAGGGGCGAACCTACGCGAGGCAACCCACCGGCATGATCGACATCGGCAACGATCGCGAGTTTAGCCTGCTCTATCAGCCAGACCCCGATCGGGTCGCCGCCGCCTTGAAACCGGTTCTCGAAACCGCGAGGAGCCCTCTCGATCGCGAACGGGCCCTCAAGCTCGCGGCGTTCCTGGGTGCGTCTCTGGATGTCGTCGCCGCCGCGCCAATGGCCAAGCCCCCACGCGAGGAGAGATCGCCAGCCGTCCCCAGACCGGCCACCTTCGAGCGGTTCAAGAGCGAGATCAACCCTTTATTTTACCAGCAGGGCGAGGATGGATATTCCTGCGCCGACTGCCACGCGAGCCACGCTCTGCTCCGAATCGCGGCGGTCGACTCGGGCGATCAACTGACCGACGACCAACTCCGCGAAAACCTGAACGGATTGATGAAGACGATCAACCGTGATGATCCTCGCTCGAGCTTGATCTTGCTCAAGCCGCGGAGCCCGCACGGCCAGGGCGACCCCGACCCCGACAGCCCAACTGGCCTCACCCACGCCGGTGGCCCTCGCTGGTCAAGCGACGACCATCCAGCCTATCGGGCGATCCTGGAATGGATCCAGGCTGCGGGAACCCAATGAATCCTGGCGTCCCTTCAGGGATGTGGTCCTTGGCCCGGCGAGTCGACGCGGCGGGTGGACTCGTTGATAGCCATCTTGCTATCAGCCCAGCGCGGAAATACCCTGTTTCGTGGTGACGCGGTCCATCCCGTATCCTGGAGGACGCGTGGCGGAATGGTCCCATGGCAACAGATAAGGACAACCGATGACCTGTAGTTGGCAAGGCGTGTTTCCAGCGGCGACGACCCAGTTCAAGGGTGACGGCTCGCTCGATCTGGCGGCGACGCTGGCTCATCTCGACGCGATGGTCGCGGCCGGCGTGCATGGCCTGATCATGCTCGGCACGGTCGGCGAGAATTGCTCCCTCGAGCCCGAGGAAAAGCTCGACGTCATCCGCGCGGTCGTGGATCGCTTTCGAGGGCGAATGCCGATTCTGTCCGGGGTCGCGGAATACACAACCGCCGGTGCCTGTCGGTTCGCGAGCGCCGCCCGCGCGATCGGTGTCGATGGCCTGATGGTGCTCCCCGCGATGGTCTACAAGTCCGACCCCCGCGAGACGATCGCCCACTATCGCGCGGTCGCGGCGGCGTCCGATGCCCCCATCATGGTTTACAACAACCCCGTGTCCTACAAGGTCGACATCACGCCGGCGATGTTTGACCAGCTCGCCGAGGTTCCAACCCTGGTCGCCATCAAGGAATCGTCCGAGGACGTGCGCCGAATCACCGACCTCAAGAATACATGCGGGGAGCGATATGTGATCTTCTCCGGGGTCGACGACCTGGTGCTCGAGAGTCTGCTCCTGGGGGCGACCGGCTGGGTATCGGGGCTGGTCAACGCGTTCCCGGCCGAGAACCGGCTACTCTGGGACCTGGCGACCGAGGGACGATGGGCCGAGGCGCTCGAGGTCTATCGCTGGTACATGCCGCTCTTGCACCTGGATACGCACGTGAAGCTCGTGCAATACATCAAGCTCGCCCAGCAAGAATGCGGCCTGGGCTCCGAGCGCGTGCGAGCGCCCAGGCTTGTCATTGAAGGCGACGAGCGGGCCCAGGTCCTGGCCATCATTCGCGCCGGCATCGCCGCCCGGCCGAGGCGTGAAGCCTATTACACGGCCGTCTAACGGATCGGGAGGCGAAACATGGCCGAGCGCATCACGGTAATCGACACCCACACTGGCGGCGAGCCGACCCGAGTGATCGTCGCTGGGGGCCCCGAGCTGGGCTCGGGAACGATGGCCCAGCGGCTGGCGGTCTTCCATGAGCGATTCGATCGCTATCGCTCGGCTGTCGTCAACGAGCCACGCGGCTCGGACGTGATGGTCGGCGCGATCCTGCTTCCGCCCCAAAACGCGGAGCGAGCGGCCGGGGTGATCTTTTTCAACAATGTCGGATATCTGGGAATGTGCGGCCATGGCGCGATCGGGGTCGCGGTCGCCCTGGATCACCTGGGCAAGATCGGCTCCGGCGTCCATCGGCTTGAGACCCCGGTCGGCGAGGTGACCATCGAGCTCGAGGGCAAGAACACCGTCGCGATCGAGAATGTCGTGAGCTACCGCATCGCCAAGGACGTGGCGGTTGACGTCCCCGGCCTGCGCGCCTACAAGGGCGACATTGCCTGGGGCGGGAACTGGTTTTTCCTGGTCCACGATCACGGCGAGACTCTGGCGGCCGACAACATCGAGCGCCTGACCGATGTCTCATGGCGAATCCGCCAGACACTCGAAGCCCGCGGAATCACCGGCGAGGGAGGGGCTCTCATCGATCATATCGAGCTTTTTGGACCCTCGGGCCAGGGGGCTAGCGGCAAGAGCTTCGTGCTCTGCCCCGGCCGTGCCTACGACCGCTCCCCCTGCGGAACCGGGACAAGCGCCAAGCTCGCCTGCCTGGCCGCGGATGGAGCTCTTCGCGAGGGAGAGATCTGGCGGCAAGAGAGCATCATCGGCAGTGTCTTCGAAGGGACCGTCCGGCTCCTGAATGGCGGCCGCGTCGCCCCACGCATCCGCGGGACGGCTTATGTTTGCGGAGAATCGACCTTGATCATCGACCCGGCCGACCCCTTCGCCTGGGGAATTCGCTCATGACGACGGAGAGTGACCGCCGAACCGCCGTGGTGATCGGCGGCGGTGTGATCGGGACCGCGTGCGCCCATTATCTCGGCCGGGCGGGTTGGCGGGTCGTCATCGTCGAGCGCGGATCGATCGGCGGCGGGAGCTCGCACGGCAATTGCGGGCTCGTCTGCCCCAGCCACGTCCTACCGCTCGCCGAGCCCGGGATGGTCGGTCAAGCCATCAAGAGCCTCTTTCAGCGCGATTCGCCATTCTCGATCAAACCCCGGCTGGATCCAGCCCTCTGGTCGTGGCTACTCCATTTCGCCGGCCGCTGCAACGAACGCGACATGATGGCCGCCGGGCAAGGAATCCAGCCCCTCTTGACCTCGTCGCTCGAGCTCTATCGCGACCTGGTCGAGCGCGAAGGGCTCGACTGCGAATTCGAGAGCCGGGGGCTCCTCTTCGCCTATCGCGACCCCGCCGCCATGGACGCCTACGCCGCCACCAATCACCTCATGACCGAATCCTTCGCCTGCCCCGCCCAGAGGCTCGACTCCGCCGCTCTTGAAGCCCTCGAGCCCGCCCTACGCGAGGATCTCGCCGGCGGCTGGTTTTACCACGATGACGCCCATCTCCGCCCCGATAAGCTCATGCGCGCCTGGCGCTCACGGATCGAGGCCGACGGCGGAAGGATCCGCGAAAACCACGACTTTCTCGGCTTCGACTCCCGGAACGGCCAGGTCGTGGCCGCCAGGACCTCCAGGGGCGAGGTCAAGGGCGACCTCTTTATCGTCGCCGCCGGCGCATGGACGCCGCTCCTCAAGGAACATCTGGGCCGCTCTCTCCCGATCCAGCCCGGCAAGGGGTATAGCCTCACCATGCCCCGGCCAGCGGTTTGCCCGACGATCCCAATCATTTTCCCCGAAACCCGCGTGGTCGCGACCCCCTTTCATTCCGGCTATCGACTGGGCTCGACCATGGAATTCTCGGGCTACGATGACACGATCCGCCCCGATCGGCTCCGGCTCCTCAGGGAGGGCGCTCGCCCTTATCTCCGCGAGCCCGATTGCGAGCCAGTGCTCGAGGAATGGTACGGCTGGCGCCCAATGACCTATGACAGCCTGCCCATCATCGACCGGTCCGCTCGTTATTCCAACGTCGTCATCGCGGCCGGTCACAACATGCTCGGCCTGTCGATGGCCCCCGCTACCGGCAAGCTGGTCGCCGAGATGGTCACCGGCCAGACCCCTCACATCGATCCCTCCCCGTATCGCGCGGACCGCTTTTGAGACAGCTCCCCCGTCAGGTCTCCCTGATCGACCCCAGTTCGTCGGGAACAACCCACGGATCCGATGAAAGCGTGTTGATCGTAAACCGCGAGATCCAGTCGCCCGGCGAGGAGGGCTCGATCATGCTTGACCAGCCGCAGGATCGAGCCAGAATCCCCACCAGGGCGCGTGGGTCGACCCCGGCGGCGCGAAGGGTTTCGAGCTTGAGCGACCCCGACCGCTTCGCCAGCCTGCGCCCATCGTTCTCGACGGCGAGGGGCACATGGCCAAACGCCGGCTCGGGCCAGCCTAACCGGCGATAGAGCATGATTTGCCGCGGCGTGCTGGGGATCAGGTCGAGCCCTCGGATCACCTGTGTTACGCCCATCGCGTGGTCGTCGACCACGACGGCGAGCTGATAGGCGGCTCCGACGCCGTTGCGAGCGACGATGAAATCCCCCCCACCGCGATCCGGGTCGAGCTCGATCCGCCCGCGCGTCAGGTCGTTCCAGATGATAGGCTCTGTCGTCGCGCGAAAGCGCCAGGCGAACGGGCGATCGGCGATCGACCGCGCGTCGGCCACGGTTCGCCATGAACAGGTGCCGGGATAGGCTGGCCCTTCCTCGCCCGCGTGCGGCGCGCTTGCCGCGCGGGCGACCTCGGCCCGGGTGCAGGCGCAGGGATAAACCCACTCGCCCGCCTGGAGCCGCCCGAGCGCTTGCTCATAAAACCCACCTCGAAGCGATTGCAGATAGGGAGCGCTCGGCCCGCCGACATCCGGGCCCGAATCCCAATCGAGCCCAAGCCAGCGGAGGTCGACCATCGCCCCCTCGGTCGAGCCGGGGCGAACCCGCGAGGCGTCCAGATCCTCGATCCGCAGAATCACCCGCCCGCCCGCGCTCCGAGCCGCCAGCCACGCGATCAAAAACGTGCGAGCATGGCCCAAATGCAAGCCCCCCGTCGGCGACGGCGCCAACCGGCCGACCACGGTCCGTTCCGGGTTGTCGGGCATGTTCATGGCGACATCCCCCCCGATCGCGAGAGCAAGACAGGCGTTTGAATCAACAAGACCCACGCGACGAATTTGCCACGAACCCTCGGCGAGGACGTTCTTCCGAGGCGATAGGAATCTCCTTGATCGCCCCAAAAAAATACTCCAACCTCTTGACGATCGCCATATCCCTGGTTAGCCTACCAAAACATTTGATTTTGATCATGCCTCCCTGATCCACCCGGCAATGGAAATCGATCGTAGGTTCGCATTCTCGCATGTCGCTTCTCTGATCCGATGCCGTGCGTCGTTTGTCGGCTTCCGCCTGATCCGCAAGCACCAAGGTTCGCAACATGAGTCGCCTCGAACGCAAGAGCCTCGTTATCGTCGCGGTTGAATCCCTTGAGCCCCGTCAGCTCATGCATTCAGGGCCGCTCTTCCTGAAAGATACAGCCATCGCCCTGACTGGATCCGCGAACCTCGGCCCTTGGGGCCGGCTCAAGCTGGTCGACCAGTTCAATGCCCAAGGCGACCACCAGTTCGACGCGATGGGCGAGAAGCTTACCGTCAAGTACTCACACTGGGCGCTGAGGCATCCAAGCCTGGCTCGAAGTTCCGCCTTCCGGCCGACCCCCCTGGCATCAGGCAACGCCTTGATGACAACCGCCCAGATTGCCTTGTCCACCCCCCCCAGTAACCCCGTGCATGCCAGCCTCCGGCTTGAGCCGACGGGTTCAGATGTCGGGTTGACGAGCCCTGGGTCCAATGCTATCAGTGCACCCGCTGGGTACGTAACTCCCTCGGTTGCGTCTGGCGGAGGGTCTGCTTCGGCGCGTGCGTCCCTTCCCAGCGGGATCCGTCCGATGGCTCTGGGTCCCGCTGGACCCCAGTCGGCCGTCAATCAACGGGCGCTCTTGCCCATGGGTACCGGCGGAGGAGGAGGAGGAGGAGGAGGAGGAGGCACCGAGAACCCC
>JAKBAP010000097.1 GCA_021808995.1 Planctomycetota bacterium
CGTCCGCGTCGGCGAGGAACACTATTTCAACGTCGTCGGCGTCACGTCCTACAAGGCCCCCTCCGCCGGAACGGGAAGCTCCCTCGCCGCCCAGGACTTCAATAAAGACGTCTACATTCCCCTCACAACCGATCGCTCTCGGTTTGGCGAGATCATCGAGAACCAAAAACAAGGTAACTTCTCCGCCGAGCGCATCGAGCTCTCCCAGATCACCGTCACCGTGGATTCCATGGAAAACGTCAAGCGCACGGCGAGCGCGCTCGAAAGCATGCTCAAGCAATTCCATCCCAAGGCCGATTACGCGATCACCGTGCCGCTCGAGCTCCTTGAGAAGGCCGAGGCGACCAAGAGGATCTTCAACCTGGTCCTGGGCTCGATCGCGGGGATCTCGCTCTTGGTGGGGGGGATCGGGATCATGAACATCATGCTGGCGACGGTCTCGGAGCGAACCCGCGAGATTGGCATTCGCCGGGCCATTGGGGCTCGCCGGCGCGACATTGTTCAGCAGTTCTTGATCGAGACCACGGTGATGTCGTCGGCGGGGGGCTTGATCGGGGTGATCCTCGGGATGGCCGTGCCGCCGATCGTGTCGTCGCTGTCGGGGATTCCGGCGGTCATCCGTCCCTGGTCGCCGATCCTGGCGTTCCTGATCGCGGTGGCGATTGGGATCATTTTCGGAGTCTACCCAGCGCGGCGAGCCGCCATGCTCGACCCCGTGGAGGCGCTCAGGACCGAGTAGCCGTCAGTTGTTGACCGCCCCGTGGGTCGGCATGGTGACGGCCGATCCCTGGGTGAGCTCCTCGCGCATGATGACGACCTCCGGAGGTGCCTCGATGCCGATCCTCACCCGATCGCCTCGGACGTCGACGATCGTGATCCAGATTCCGCCGTCGATGACAATCTTCTCATTCACCCTTCGGCTCAAAACCAGCATTGGTGGAGTCTCCATTCCAGGTTGGATCGTTCTTGATATCCGTCAGACGAGGATTCGATCGGGAGTCGAAAGACCCCTCGACACCGTGATCAGGTTGACAACCCGAAACCGGCCGCCGGCCCTCATCGCGATTTCCTGGGCGACCTGCTTGAGGTAATACGAAGGGAGTCGACCCTCGAGCAAGAGGATCTCCTTCGCCGCCAGGCACGATACGTCGCGAAGCGCCCCATAGCCGCTCTCGCGTAAGCGCTCAAGGGTGACGTGCTCGACGGCGTGAACACTCGGATCGCCGAGCGCGCCAGGCGGGTGAGGATCATGATGTCCATCATGTCGCGTCATCATGTACGTGCCTCTCACGTTTTGGGAATTCGATTCCTTCAAAATCAAGGCCGAGGCGATCATGACCGCGGTGACGAGAACGAAAGGCGCAACAAAAAACCCCGCCGTGCGAATCGTCGCGAAGCGGGGCCACCGTGACCTATCGTCTTGCCGATCATTGGCAAGCATTGATACCCTACCCAATCACCATGTCCGTGTCAATGAGCCGACGATCCTTTTTTGGGACCCACCACCGTGGTGCCTGAATCGGTCACTTTTCCTGGCTCGGGAGTGATGTTATGATGGCTTCGTCGAGGTGGATCGGCTCATGATGGGTCATTCGCCTAGGGTACTGAAAGCCCACGCACGCGTCGATCGACGCCGCGTGGTTTTTTTTTGGACCGAAGTGGCCAAGGGGGGTCGATCGTCATGGACTCTCAATTGCTCGACGCTCGATATCGTGAGCTCCAGGCCTATGTCGGCTGGACCGAGGCCGACGCCGCCCGCGTCGTCGCCGCACGGTCGATCGTGACCCCCTTCTTGCCGGCCTTGATCGACGACTTCTACGCCGAGATCGAGCGCCATCCCCAGGCGAGGCGCGTGATCACGGGGGGGGACGAGCAGATCAAGCGGCTCAAGGGGACGCTCCTGGCCTGGATCCGCGAGTTGTTCGAGGGGCGATACGACGCTGATTACGTGGTCAGGCGCCGTCGCGTCGGCCTCCGCCACGTCGAGATTGGTCTTGATCAGGTTTATACCAACGTCGCGCTTTCCCGGCTCCGAGGGGGGCTCCTCGCTAGCCTCAACGGGGCCTGGGAGGGACCCGCCGAGCTCCTGATCGACACGATCCACTCGATCGACAAGCTCCTGGACCTGGATCTGGCGATCATCGAGGACGCCTATCAGTCCGAGTATATTTCACGCCTTCAGCGCACCGAGCGGCTAGCGACGCTGGGTCAAGTCTCCGGCGGGGTCGCCCATGAGCTGCGAAACCCCCTCAACGTCGTCAAGACCTCGGTGTATTATCTCCGGAACGCGCGAAGCGCCTCGCCCGAGAAGCGAGAGGAACACATGAATCGCATCGAGCGCAACGTCGAGCTGGCGGACGGCGTGATCTCGGCCCTGTCTAATTTCGCCCGCTTGCCGACCCCGACGCCGCGGCCGAGCGATCTCGAGCCGATCATTCACCAGGCGCTCGAAATCAACCCTCCTGGCGCTCGGGTCGCGACGACGGTCGACGTCGCCGGGAATCTTCCCAAGGTTGATTGTGATCCGATTCAGATCGGGATCGTGCTGGGAAACCTGATCCGCAACGCGCTTGACGCCATGGCCGACGGGGGTCGGCTCATGATCACCGCGCGCCAGCGAGATGGCCACGTCCTGCTTTCGGTCGCCGACGACGGCGTGGGGATCGAGAGTGAAAACCTGGCCCGGATCATGGAGCCACTGTTCTCGACCAAGACCCGTGGACTGGGGCTGGGATTGGCGATCGCGCGGTCGATAGTCGAGAAAAACAAGGGGGCGCTTCTGGTTGAAAGCACTCTCGGCAAGGGGAGCGTCTTCACCCTGCGACTGGCGGCCCACGCAACGGAGAGCACGACGAAATGAACAGGACTAGAGGGTCTCGAATCCTGGTCGTGGACGACGACGTCGATATCTGTCGCAACCTGGCCGACATCCTGGTCGATCTGGGTTATCAGGTCGACTTCGCCCATGACGGACGATCAGGTCTGGAACTCGCCGAACGATCGAATTACGACGTGGCGATCGTCGATTTGCGAATGCCAGTCATGGATGGGATCGAGCTCGCGCGTGAGATCCGGCGGTGCCGAGCGGGGACGGTCTCGATCCTCGCGACCGCGTGGGCGGGCCCGGAGACGGCCGCGCTCGCCCTGACCGCCGGCGCGTGGCGGGTGATGGAAAAGCCACTGGCGTTTCCCGAGCTGCTTGGCCTGCTCAAGGAGGCCCTCGATCAACCGCTGGTCCTGGTCGTCGACGACGATCGGGATCTCTGCGACGGCCTCTGGGATCTCTTGCGGGAGCGTGGGTTTCGCGTCAGCCTGGCCCACGAAATCGCCCACGCCGCCGAGCTGATCAACCAATCTCCGTTCCAGGTCGTCCTCTTGGATCTTCGAATGCCCGACGGCGACGGGAGCGAGTTTCTTCGGGTGGTCCGCGCCGCCAACCCGCGGTCGCGCGTCATGGTGATCACGGGCCAGCGAGACGACGGCGGTCGATTGTCCCTGGAACTCGTCGCGCACGGGGCCGACGCCGTTTGCTTCAAGCCCTTCAACCTCCCCAGCCTCCTCGCGACGCTGGAACGACTCGCCTTCACGGGAGGCGGGACCACCGGCGACGGCCCCCGCGAGATCCCATGAACCCCACGGGACGGCTCGACATCTTGATCATCGAGGACGACGCCGACGCCCGCGACAACCTTCGCGACGTGCTCGAGCTCGATGACCACCGGGTGACCACCACCGGCAATGCCGCCGGGGCCCTGGCGCGGGTCGATGAAGCGCGATTCGACGCCATCATTCTCGACCGCCAGCTTCCGGATTCCACGGCCGAGGTCCTACTGCCCAAGCTACGAATCGCGGCCCCGAGAACCGCCGTCATCGTCGTGACCGGATACGCCGACATCCAGGGGGCGATCGCCGCCCTCCGTCAGGGTGCCACCGATTATCTCCTCAAGCCCATCAATGTCGAGATGCTCCGCGCCAGCCTCGCCCGCATCGCCGAGAATCGCCGGCTCGCCCTGGGAAAGGAACGCTCGGAGTCCGCCTTCCGACACCTGGTGGAAGCCGCCGAATGCATGATCACAATTGTGCGTCTAGATCGATCGATCGTCTATTTCAGCCCCTTCGCCCAGCGGCTCGCTTGCTTTAGCGAGCACGAAATCCATGGACGCGATTTCCTCTCGCTGGTCGCCGCCGACGTCGACCGGCGACCCCTCGAGAGAGCATTCGACCTGATCGCCGCCGGACAGCCCGTTCAGGGGCTCGAAACCCGAATCGCGAGAAAGGATGGAACCACGCGCTGGATCATCTGGAACGCGCGCCCCCTCACCGACCACGAGGGCTCGCCCGCCAGCCTCCTGGTCGGCCACGACGTCACCTCGATCAAGGAAGCCCAGGAACGCATGGTCCAGGCCCAGAGGCTCGCCGCCATCGGCGAGGTCGTCGCCGGCCTCGCGCATGAAAGCCGCAACGCCCTGCAACGCAGCCAGGCTTGCCTCGAAATGCTGGCGCTCGCGGTTGGCGATCGGCCGGCCGCGATTGATCTGATCGCGCGCATCCAGAAAGCCCAGGACCATCTTCATCACTTATATGAAGACGTCCGCGAATACGCGGCCCCGTTCAAGCTTGATCCCCACCGGTGCGATCTGGCGGCCGTCTGGCGCGAGGCATGGGCTCATCTTGAACCCGCTCGGCGCGAGAAGCACGCGGCCCTGCGCGAGTCGCTACCCGAGGCTCGGCTCGTGATCACGGGTGATGCCTTCCGGCTCGGTCAGGTGTTTCGCAACATCCTCGATAACGCGCTCGCCGCCTGCCCAATCCCCGCCAAGATCGAGATCCAGGCGAGCGAATCCCACCAGGACGGATCCCCGATGGTCCAGGTCGCCATCAGCGACAACGGCCCGGGCGTTCCGGCGGATCGCAGGGAACTGATCTTCGAGCCGTTTCAGACGTCCAAGGTCAAGGGGACCGGCCTTGGCCTGGCGATCGCCAGGCGCATCGTCAACGCCCATGGTGGCTCGATCGAGGCCAAACAGTCCGAAAACGCGGGCGCGGTTTTTGTCGTTACTCTTCCGAAAGGACTATCATGACCCATCCCCTCAAGATCGCCGTCGCCGACGACGAGCAAGACATGCGTGATTATTTCCATGAAATCCTGACCCACCTGGGCCATGAAGTGGTCGTGATCGCCGCGACCGGCAAGGAGCTGGTCGATCGCTGCTTGTCCCTTCAGCCCGACCTCGTGATTACCGATATCAAGATGCCCGACATGGATGGCATCGACGCGGCCGTCCGCCTTTATGAGAAGTCCCCGGTCCCGGTGATTCTGGTTTCGGCCTATCACGATCCCGAGTTCATCCGCCGGGCCGAGGCCGATCACATCATGGCCTACCTGGTTAAGCCCATTAAACAGGCCGACTTGGAGCCCGCCATCGCCATCGCCACTCGCCGGTTCGAGCAATTTCAGGCCATGCGCAAGGAGACCAGCGACCTCAAGCAAGCCCTTGAGGATCGAAAGATCATCGAGAAAGCCAAGGGCGTGCTGATGAAGAAGGCGGGTCTCGATGAGAACGACGCCTTTCGCCGGCTTCAGCGGCTCGCCAGCGACAAGAACAAGAAACTGGTCGAGATCGCGCGGATCATCATGACCGCCGAGGAGGCCTTTGAGCCAGGTTGATCAAGGGCCCCCCCACGGCGAATTCATCGGCGAGCGAGCACGACCTCGGCCTCGGAATGCGTGATCCGATCGAGAAGTTGCGTTCGCGTCGCCATGAGCCGTTCCGAGACGACCTGGAGCAACCGCCTGGTGAGGATATATCCCAGCTCGGGGTCGTCATCGAAGAGCGCGGCCAGGCCGTGGGCGTCGATCGCAAGCGCGGTCGTGGGCTCGACGGCGCGCGCGGTCGCCGACTTGGGCCGTTCGTAAAACACGCTCGACCAGCCCAGCACCTGCCCACGGCCAATGGTCAGGATCGTGGTCGGCTCCGCGCCTGGCGAGATCCGGGCGTCGATCGCGACCCGACCTTCCTCCACGACATAGAGCGCCTTCCCATGGTCGCCTTCCCGAAAGATCACCTCGTTCGGCTTCCATGTCATCGGCGAGGCGAGCGCGGCCAGCTTGTCGAGACGCTCCCCGGTAATGCCGCCAGTGAACGCCAGATGCCGAAGCCTCGTTTGCATTTCATCGTATTCCATGACGCACTCCCTCAAGAACGCCTGAGCGTGCAGGTCGCCGCATGATGCATCACGGCCAGCAGGTTTGACACGCCTCGCGCGCCATGGACCCCCCGAACCGCCGCCTCTGCCGCCACCTTCTCAAGCTTCAGATCAACGACCCCTTCCAGGTAAATCCAGCCCCGAACGACCGCGACGTTGATCCGATCCGACAGGATCCGCCCCTCGATCGCGATCGCGTCCCGGGCCGCCTGGGCAATCTCCTCGTCAGTCGGATCGGATGAACCCTCGTCTCCAATCTCGACCTCGCTCGTCACCGCCTTGATCCCAGGCACCCGCTGGGCCACCTTCTCCGCCAGACGACGCGCGGCTCGACTCGCCGCCCGGCCGCTCAAGGTCACCACCCCGTCACTCGTCTTGACGTTGATTCCGGATCCGTCGAGACCCGTCTCGCGCTCGATCCGACGCTCAACCTCGAAATTCAAAATGCTGTCCTTCATCTCGGACTCTCCTCTCGGCTCGCGCTACGCGGAGGCCGACTCGCGAGCCAATCGTCTTCGTGGAGCTCAATCACGACTCGCCCAGATCAATCACCAGCGAACAGCCCCGGAAACCCAGCTACGTAAAAAAACCCGACCATGCGAGCGGGCATGTCGGGGCATACATAGCCAGAGAATCGTGATCGCCTGTCATAGGCGAACGATAGTGGATATCCTAACCTCCAAGCAAACCCACGTCAATCAGGTGACGGATCAGGCGTGGCGCGAGGGGAGGAGGCGGGCGTCAACGACGTCCGAGGCTCTTGATGAACTCGCTGAACTGAGGGAGCGGCTCGAGCTTGGGGATGGGGTAGGCCAGGGTTCCCTTGATGCGGGCGATCAGGAACGGGGCGGAGGCTTCGCGGGCGAAATCCGAGAGCAAGGGGACATGGATTCTGTCCCGGCCCCAGAGCACCGACAGTTTGAGATCCAAGGCCCCGGTCGGTCCCATGGTCCCCTGCCCTTGCAGGCTGATCGCGTTGCCGGTGAATTTGATCGGGTCGAAGGTCGTCGTGCCGTTGGCGATGGTGAAGGCCACGTCGGCGGAATCGAACGCGGTTTTCCCGCGGTTCTTGGGGGTATCGGCCGTGGAAGGGGCGATATCGAGGAACCGGTTCACGATCCGGGCCAGCTTGAGCACCGGCGGCAGCTCGCCCAGGGTTCCCTGGCTGATGTGGGCATCCCCCTCGCCTTGAAGGTTATGGACGTCGTTGCCCAGGCCGGAGACCGCGATCCGGGCTCGCACGGTCCCGCCAAACGACTGATGACCGGCCAACGTCCGGGCGTATTCCTGGAGCTGGGCCCCGTCCAGTGAGAGCGTGGCCGTGTATCGCGGGGTGGTGTCCAGGCTGATGCGACCCTCGCCCAGGAGCTGGCCCCCCAGGAACGTTCCCTTGAGATTCTCGAGCCTGGCCATCCCGTCCTTGACCGAAAACGGCGACTCGAGCTCCGTGAACTGCTGGCCCGCCACCACCACGCTATCGAGCCTGAGCACCCCCGCGACCTCGAAACCCGCCCCGTTCGACCACCCCCGAACCCCTTGAATCTGCCCCTGAACGTGTTCCAGCGGGATCGCCGTCTTGACCGTGTTGTCCACGAAAACCACCAGGGTCCGGTCCCACCGGCACCACGCGAGGTCGCCAGGCCGGCCCGACCATCCGATTTCGAGGTCGCCTCGCGCCCGAAACGTCCGACCGTCATCGAGCCGAAGCGCTGTCTGAGCCATGAGCGGAGGCATTTTCTGGCGCAGGTCCTTGTCGAATCGCAAGCCGTCGACCCACATATCCTTGACCGCCAGGTCGAATCGGCCCGTATCCTCGACTTTGACCGAGCCCTTCGCGAACCGCGCCTCCGCGCCGCGAAATTCGAACCGGCCGTCTTGCATCTCGACCGCGCCGTCGTCAAAAACGAATCGGCCGCCGACCTTGTCCATTCGGAGTTCGACGATTCCACCCTGATCCCTTGAGCCGCCGGGTGC
The DNA here is from genome assembly GCA_021808995.1 of Planctomycetota bacterium. Classification (GTDB taxonomy): domain Bacteria; phylum Planctomycetota; class Planctomycetia; order Isosphaerales; family Isosphaeraceae; genus JAKBAP01. The sequence continues at coordinate 8,182 of JAKBAP010000097.1, forward strand.
CCTGGGGATCTCGAGCCGGACGCTCGATTCGGGTCGGGGCAGGATTACGATGTGGGTGCGGTCGGGCTGGCCGGGTGAGACGTGGATCTGGGCGGTTTCGATGTCGCAGGAACCCGCGGGGTTGATGGTGTCCCAGGTCTTTCGCCAGGCCTGGGGAAGGGCTCGTTTGAGCTCGTCCGAGAGTGGGAGATTGGCCGCGCGGAGGTAGACGTCGACCTTGAGCGGGTCCTGGCCGTTCTTGCCGCGAGGAACGGGGAGTTTTTCGACCTTTCCGCTGGCGGTGACGATGGCCTGGCCGTTTCGCCCGCTCATGTTTCGGAAGGTCCAGAGGTCGGGGTGAAGCTCGAGGCGACCGGTGAGGTCGCGGATGGTGAATGGGAGCGGCTTCCAGGTCATCTCGCAGCGCTCGGCGAGGTCGACGACGGCGTCGATGGCGATCAGGCCCTCGGGCTTGGGGTCGGGCCCGCATTCGGGGCGGCGATTGACGACCGCCCGGGCCTTGACGACGCCGGAAGGGTTGAAATCGCCGAGGATTGAGCGGACCTTGGGTGGGAGTGCCTTCTTGAAGGTGTCGTCCACGGGGGCTCCGTCGGCCTCGATCACGAGCCGCACGAGGGCGTCGTCACCAGGGTCGTCGATTTCCCCCTTGAGCCGGATCGGCTTTCCCCCGACCAGCGTTTCCAGGTCCAGGGTGAGCCGTCCCTTGGCCAGCGCGATCCGCCCCGTCAGGTGGTCGAGCGGGTAGGGAAAATGGCGGTAGACCCCAGCTACGTCCCGGCAATCGACCGACGCGGCCACGTCGACCGGACCCGACGCGATCGACCGCGCCAGGTGAAGGTTCACATTGACCCGGCCGCGAGGGGAGAAGACATCCCAGAGCTCGTCGTACTCTGGAGGCGTACGAGCGCGAAGGCGACGGTCGAGCTCGAGATCGGTGATCTCAAGATCGAGGTCGAGAGCGGAGTCCTCGCCCGGCGGCAGGCCGAGCTTTCCGGTGGCGCGGACGGTGGTCTGGCCATTGATCCCGTCGAGGTGCTTGAGCTCCAGGACGGAGTCGTCAATCACGGCCATTGCAGAGACCTCGGACAAGGGGAACGGGAGCTTGGAGCATTCCCAGACCCCCTCGCGGAGTCGGACCTCGGCATGGTGCCGGAATCGAGCGGCCGGGGCGGCCTTGGGGTCGTAGTGAACCCGGACCCCCTCCAGGTCGAGCAGCCCACTGTTGAGGGCAAGCTGGTCGACGGCGGGCCGCGCCTCGACGGGAATCCGCCGCCTGAGCGCTTCCGAGAGCGTGAGGCCAGAGAGCGAACCCCCCAGGTCCAGTCGGCCGCTGTCGATGTCGAGCGTCCCCTCGAGAGCCAGCCGATCAAACATGTCGCCCCGCGCCGAACCCTCGAATTTGTAGAGCGAGCCCGAGACGTTATCGATCCTGAGCATCAGCTCCCGGAGCACGGCGGGCGCGTGGGGGGGTTGCCGAGCGCCTGCCGAGGCGTCGACATCGTCGATCACTTCCAGGACGCCGTTGGTGATCACGATCGGGGGCGATTTATCAAGGTCGGGGCCTGGCCAGGGATCGGCCAGGAGCCCCTGCAAATTCCATCGCCCGTCCTTCCTTCGCTTGAGCCTCAGCACCGGATGCGACGCGCGGACCTCCGCCACTTCCAGCTTGCCCCGCGAAAACAACCGCCGCGGACTGAACTGGACCTGCAGATAAGGTACACGAAGCGCCATGAAGGGCACGCCCTCGATCGGCTGGCGAATCATCGCGTCGTGCAGGACCAGCGATCCGCCCAGGAGGCTCAGACGAGCGCGTCCAGGCTCAAGGGTCGAGCCCGGCAAATACCGCGCCGCCCCCTCCTTGATGAGGCGGGCCACGGTGGTGCCGTCGGTCAGATAGACATAGACGAACCAGAGCCCTCCGGCCAGGATCGACGCGACCAGCAGTAGGCCCCAGATCAGGCCCTTCAAGAGCCGGCGACGCATCCGCATCCGTGCGGTCCTCCCGGGAACAGTGGTTCCTTAGCCCTGGGGCTCGCTCCCCCCCTCAGGCCGCCAAATCCGCCCGAGTCCCACCGCGGCCAAGACCCAAGCGGCCGGCTCACTCGGCAGTCTGTACCGCATCGAGCTTGCGAACACCAGATGAACCAGGCAGAAATACAAGATCGGACCCGCCAGGAGCACCCAGGTCCTTGGGTCGCGCCTCCTGATCCAGAGCCCCATCGCCATCAGGGCCATGAGGGGCACCTCGACTAGCCCACCGACCACCATCGCCAGGAGCCCCCGCCCCCCCGAGACCCGCGGCCAGGGAAGCCAATAAAGGCCCAGCTTGATCGCCGCCAGCTCGACCACTCGCCCAGGATGAGACCATGCGTACGAGACGGCCTGTCGACTGAGCATCTGGTCCTGGTCTTCCTCGTCGAGTGGCCAGACGTCGTCCCGAGCCATGAAGCTCATGTCGCTCGAGCCGGTGGCGGCGGGGTTCAGGCCATCGTGAAGGCTCGCCCCCATCCAAAGCGCTGTCGGCACGAATCGACCAAAAACCTGGTAATTCCGCCCCCACCATGGTGCCATTGCCAGCACGATCCCCAGTACGATCAACCCCGCCGATGCGAGCGATCGCCGGCTAAACCCGCGTGCGAGCACCATCCCGACCACGGCCAACGGTGGGAATAACCCCCACGAAGGCCGGGTCAGGATCGCGCACCCGGCGATCAGCCCTGTCGCGATCGCGATGACTCGCCAGCCTGATCGCTCCTCCCAGACTACCGCCAGCCCCCAAAGCACCAGGAGCATGAGCGGGGTAAAGAGAGCCTCCGAGAGCAAGATCACCGAGCCGAGAATGGCGTAGGGATGAATCGCCACGATCCAGGCGGCGGCTGGAGGGGTTGTTGCTCGCGTGGAGTTGGGTTGGGATTGGATCGTCGCCTGGGCCAGGGCGAAAACCAGAGGCGCGCAGGCCGCCCCGAGCAGGGCCTGGGCAAGACGAACGGCGAGGGTCGATTGACCCATCAGGCTCATGCAGAGGGCGATAAAGAGCGGATAACCCGGAGCGCGGAGCGCGAAATGAGGGATGTCGTTCCACTCAACGATCTGATAGATGGCGCGGTCGTGGATCGCCTGGGCGAGCTGCCAGTAAATGGTGGTATCGGGAAACAGGCAGAGCCGTCCGTCCCCCTGTCGCCAGAGATGCCATTGAAGCGCGTCGGCCGCGAGCACACGCGCCGCCAGTGCGAAAGCCAGGGTTTGAGTGATGGGGTTCTTGATTTTCGACACGTCTGGGGTCGAGGTGATTTCCCTTGTCGCCACCCTCATTTTGCGAAGTCCGCCACGGCCCGGCAAGTTCCAACCGGGCCTCGGGTATCTCGTCTCGAAGACCGGGGACGTGGTCGTTTTTCCACGGGCCCTATGGCAAGGCCCCCCGGTAGCCGTTCACGCCCGCCTGGGAACCACGCTTTCCTGGAAGTCACCCGGTGCCACCCGCGAATCGTACGTCCCCGCGGCTTGGCTCGTACTCATGTGATCCAGCCGATGTCGGAGCGCGGAACTGCCTCTCCGTCGCTTTGGGCTTCACGGAGCACATCACCGTCGCGCGATTCCGACAGCGCCGGCCCGAGAAACACTACGCCCCCCCTTGGCTTGTCGGGTTGTTCGAGAGCCAAGGAGCCGGCGCGAAGAAAAAGGACGGGCTCCGTGGGGGCCCCACGTAGCCCGTCCTTGAGGACCGCGTGATTGCGGCGATCAGGTCCCGAACTCGGGCCGGCGGCTGGAGAGCTGCGATTGCAGCCGCTGAATAATCGACGAATGCATCTGCGAGACCCGTGATTCGCTGAGATCGAGGGTCGCGCCGATTTCCTTCATCGTGAGTTCCTCGTAATAATACAAGATGATAATCAAGCGCTCGTTTCTCGAGAGCCCCTTGGTCACCATCCGCATGAGGTCCTTGCGTTGGAGCCGGCGGGTGGGGTCCTCGCCTTTCTTATCCTCGAGGATGTCGATCTCGCGGACGTCCTTGTAGCTGTCGGTTTCGTACCATTTCTTATTGAGGCTGATGAGTCCGACGGCGCTGGCGTCGATGGCCATTTTCTCGAACTCGGGGAGTGGAAGCCCCATGCGCTCGGCGAGCTCGACGTCGGTGGGCGGCCGGCCGTGGCGAGCCTCGAGCTCCTTGCGAGCTTCCTCGACTTTCGACGCCTTGGAACGGACCAGCCGCGGGACCCAATCCATGGTCCGCAGCTCGTCAAGCATCGCCCCTCGGATCCGCGGTACGCAATAGGTCTCGAACTTGACCCCTCGCGTCAGGTCGAATGCGTCGATCGCGTCCATCAGCCCAAATACGCCGGCCGAAATCAGATCGTCCAGGTCGACCCCCTCGGGAAGCCGCTGCCAGATCCGCTCGGCGTTGTATTTCACCAAGGGCAGATAACGCTCGACCAACCCGTTCCGCATTTCGGTGGTGGGGTGCTCCTTGAACTCCCGCCAGAGTTCCGTCACATCCACATCCACTTTTGCTGTCATCCTGACCTCCATGTCGGCCGAGCGAAAGACGGCACATCCTGTGCGCGGGGGCGAGACTCTCGCCGATGACTCGGCGTCGAGCAAGGCGTCCCCCCGCGACTCTCACGTCGCGATGGTCCGCGCTCTCGGCGATCTCGTTTTCACCTCGCCCCAACTCTTCCGCGGTCCTGGGAACCACCACCTCATCACTCTTATCGGATATCCCACCCGACCGGCTTGAGCCGCGCCTTCGCGCGAACCCGAAAAATCCGACCGGTCTCACTCTCTATCAGGCTTTATTAAGCTTGCATTGCGGCTTGCGTGCGTCACTGAGTGTCCTGGTCCGGGCTTTTCCGTTCCAGGTGGCCTTTCCCAGCCAACCCCAGGGCCCTGAGCGGGGGGATTGGTCGGGGGGGGGCTCGTGGGCGCGGGCGAGCCGCACGAGCTGGCGAAGTCGATCGGCCTGGTCGGCCATGGGCGTCGCTCCTTGGGTCATGGGGATACGGCCAGGGGTTCCTGGCCCAGAATCAGACGTGCCAGCCGGTCGCGGTCGGCCGGCTCGATGTCGTCGGGAACGGTCTGTCCGGTTGTCAGATAGCTGATGGGCCGGGTCGACAGGGCGACAGCGCCCAGGAGTGCTCCCGGGGCCTCGAGCTCGTCGAGCTTGGTCAGGATAATGCGATTGATCGAGGCCGCCGCGAATCGATCGGCGGCCGCTCGCAGGCTCTTGGGGGACGCGGCGGCCGAGAGCACAAGGTGAACCTGGTCGGGCTCGGCCTGGTCGAGAAACTCGGCCAATTCGCGGATTTTGACCTCGTCGCGGGGTCCGCGCCCGGCGGTGTCGATGAAAATAATGTCGACGTCCTCGAGCTGTTCCATGGCCTGTTTCATTTGCCGCGGATCGGCGGCGACGGCGAGGGGGACATCGATGATTTCCGCGTAGGTGCGAAGCTGCTCGACGGCGGCGATTCGATAGGTGTCGACGGTGACGAGCCCCACGCGGGCGGCGGCCGAGAGCTTGAGGTTGGCGGCCAGCTTGGCGACGGTGGTGGTTTTGCCGACGCCGGTCGGGCCGACCAGGGCGAT
>JAKBAP010000565.1 GCA_021808995.1 Planctomycetota bacterium
TTCCTTGGCGAAGATCTGGGGGACCTGGCCGGGGTCATTGGCGACATAGAACCGGCCGTTGCCGAGCCTGGCGATCTCCTCGAGCAGGGTTTCGTCGGCGTCGCCCCCCATCGCCACGGTCGAGACAGTGATCCGATCGGCGGCCATCGACTGCGCGATCCCCTCGAAATCACCTGGCGCGGAGACTCCGTCGGTCAAGAGAATCACATGCTTGAGCTTGGCCACGGTCCCTCGTAGGGTCTCGTACGCCTCTTCCATCGCCGGGGCCATGACCGTCCCACCCCCCGCCTCGAGCTGGGCGAGCCGGTCGAGCACGAATCCCTTGTCGCTGCACGGATGCAGCTCGGAAACCCAGAAGTTTTCCCCCTCGAAGGCCAGTACACCGACCCTGTCGCTGGGACCGAGCAATTCCACGGCCGCCCGGGCCGCCTCCTTCGCCATCTCGATCTTCTCGCCACCCATCGATCCCGACTTATCGATCACCAGCATCATCGCCAGGCTGGGCTTTTCCTTTTCCTTTTGAAAGTCGGAACGAACCGGCAGGATCTCCTCGAGCGAGGTCTTGTAATAACCCCCCAGCCCAAACGACTGATCACCCCCCATCATGATCAGCCCGCCCCCCAGATCCCGCACATACGCCCGCGCCACGTCCATCTGACGAAGCGAAAGCGAGGTCGCGGGAACATTCGAGAGGATCAGCAGATCATAGTTTTGCAGCTCCGAGAGTTTTTCGGGAGCGCCCCGGGGGGGCCGGACATCGACCTGGATGTTTTGCTCGGCGAGCGCCCAGACCAACTGTTTCGCCTGGTCCGGCTCGCTCTCCAGGAGCAAGACTCGGGGCTTGCCGGAGACCGAGGCCAGGCCAAAATCGCTGTTGTTGTCGAGCAAGGTGTCGCGGCATCCCTTGAGCCGGGCCGTGATCGGGACCAGCCCGCCCGATTCGATTGTCTGCTTGAGAATCAGGCGGTTCTCGCCCTTCTTGAGCTTGACCGCTTGATCGGCGGCCTTGACATCGCCGCGATAGACCTCGAGCTTGCCCGCCTCGTCGTCGTGGTTGGAATCGATCACGATCTCGACGTTGAACGGCTCTCCTTGCTGGACCTGGGCAGGCATGTCGACGGACGAAACCTGGACCTCGGGCGCTTCCCGCTCGGGGAGGGGGCTTGTCTCGACCGAGACCTTGCCGCCGAGCGAGGCCGCCGTCTTGAGGGCGTCGCCCGTGGTCGCGTTGCCATCCGACAAGAGCACGATCCGGGGCACGTAAAAGGGGGGGATCACCGCCGCGGCGGTCTCGAGCGCGGCCGCCAGGTCGGTCCCCTTGCGATCGAGCCCCGCGCTCCCCTCTGGCGCGGGCTCCTCGGCCGCCGGGGTGGGATTCTTCACGGGTCCGCGTGCCGCCGCCTCGAGAGCCTCGACGAACTCGGCCCCGTCGCGGACCGTCCCGGGCGCGGCCGCGAACGGGAGCACGGCGAACCGGTTCCCCCCCGCGTGACTGGCGGCCCGCCTCACGAAATCGTCGGCTTTCCGATTGGCCTCGGCACCCGCGCTTTCGCTTCGGTCGACCGCGAACACCACGAAAAGCTCGCTAGTCGGCCTCAGTACCGAGAGCCCTGCCAAACCCAGGAGCAACAACACGACAATCGCCGTTCGAATCCCCAGCGAAGCCAACCGCTGCGAGCGCGCGAAATCGACCAGTGATCGCGAATAATAATAGGCCAGGGCCGGCAGCGAAACGAGGCCGATCAACCACCAGGGCCGCGTGAGTTCCAACTGAAGCGCGAGCCACGACATCAATCGATCCACCTTCGTTGATAGAGAAACCACTCCCAGCACGAGAGGATCCACGCCGTCGCGAGCAGGTAATACCAGATCGGCCGCGCGCCCAGCCCCCCCGCGCCCGCGGAGGTCGCTCGCGTCAGCCCCTCGGGCGCTCGCAGGTCGCTCTCACGGCGATTCGCGAGATTGCAGGCGAGCTCCGTGACGACGACGTCGCCCGGCGCGAGCTCCCTGGCGACCGGCTCGCTCGCGCCGGCGGCGCCTTGGACGGGCCGCCGGATCACGCTCCAGACCCCCTGGCGGTCGAGCGGACCCACCGTGGCGCTGGTCGCGCTGGGGGCGAGCGGCACGGGTGTCTCACGGCCGTCGGGCGCGTGCAACACGAACGATTCCCCGGCCTTGAGCTCCGAACCGAGCTCGACCAAGGCGGTCGACCCGGCGGGGAGGGCCTCGCGCAGTTCCCCCTTGGTCCCGCCAAATTCCGAGAGTACGTTGGCCGCCAGGATCGGAAACGCGGTCTGCAATGGCAGGTCGCTCTTATCCAGATCCACCCCCAGGACCACCACCTTTCCCCCGGAGGTCCCCGGGCGATCAATCACGGCCAGCAGTGGGTCCCCCGCCACCGACTCCGCCAGCACCCGAGCTCCAGCCGGGAAGGTCAGCTTGCGTGAATCGGGCAACGCCACGCTGTCCAGGCGGATATTCGCCATGTAGGCTGACTCGCGATCCTGCTTGGCCACGACCGCCTGCTTGACCACTTCGCCGACGGTCCAGAGCGGGCTCGAGGCCTGGGGATCGATCACGAACACCGAACCTGCCGGCAAAGTCTCGGGCACCTGGCGATGATAGACGTGGACCACCCCGGGCGCGGACCCGACCGTCACGGGACGGGCTCCATCGGCGAGCCGCTCGACCTCAAGGTCGACGATCGGGAGGGCCTCGAAGACCTTTTCCAGGAACAGATTCCCCGGCGTCGCGAGTACCACCCGCCGCCGCG
>JAKBAP010000566.1 GCA_021808995.1 Planctomycetota bacterium
CGGAACGGCGGCCGGCCTGATGAACACCCTGGGTTGGACCGGCGGCTTCATCGCGCCGGCCCTTGTCGGCTGGGCTTCCGATCGGTTTGGCCTGGGACTTGCCATCACGGCGACGGCGGCCGTGTATTTGCTGGTAGGTCTGCTGGCCCTCGCGGCCGCGTGGATCGCCGACGCCCGCCGTCCCCCCTCGGGCTAACCGGCCCTCGTACCCCTGGAGCGACACGACCATGAACCCGAGCGCCCCCCTGACCACTCCCCGATCTGGCTGGAAATGGGCCGTTCGCGGCGACCTGAACGCCTTTTTCGGGCTCATGCTCGACAACCTGAGCGGCATGATCCTGATGGCCAGCCTGCTGGTCGGCGTGTTTGAGCTGCCGCGGGCCTATGTCCTGCGAAACATGATCCCGGGGACGGCGGTGGGGGTCCTGGTCGGCGACGTGATCTTCACGGTGATGGCGTTTCGACTGGCCCGGCGGAGCGGTCGAGACGACGTGACGGCGATGCCGCTGGGGCTGGATACGCCGAGCACGTTTGGGGCGGTCTTCTTGATCATCGGCCCCGCGTATCAGGCCGCCCTCAAGCGTGGTCTGGATGCCGATCACGCGGCACGGCATGCCTGGTTCTTGGGCATCGCGATGCTCCTGGCATCGGGGATCTTCAAGCTCGCGTGCTCCTTCGTGAGCGGCTGGGTCCGCGGGGTCGTTCCCCGGGCGGGGCTGCTGGGCTCGCTCACGGCGATCGCGCTTGTGATCATCAGCTTTCTTCCAGGGGTCGACATCATGGCTCACCCCGTGGCCGGCATGACGTCGCTGATCCTGATCCTGGCGACATTGACGGCCCGGTGGCATTTTCCCCGCGGCATTCCAGGCGCGCTGGGCGCGGTCGCGGCGGGCTGCCTGGTCTATTACGGGATGCATCTTTTGGGTCTCGGTCCCGGGTTGGGCTCGGAAGGAGAGTCGCCGGATCTCGCGTGGCGCGCGACCCTGCCGTTTCCGATGGTCGATTGGTGGGCCTGGTTTGGCGTGTCCTGGCGAGAGGCGGTCGGCTACCTACCGGTGGCGATCCCGCTGGCCCTGGCGACGGTTATCGGCGGAATCGACTGCACCGAGAGCGCGGCCGCGGCCGGTGACGACTATCACACCGGTATGGTCATCGCCGTCGAGGGGCTCGCGACCCTACTTGGTGGCATGTTCGGAGGCGTGATCCAGTCGACCCCATATATCGGACATCCCGCCTACAAGGCCATGGGCGCACGTGCCGGCTATACCCTGGCGACCGCGATCTTCGTCGGCGCGGCGGGGGTTCTGGGATATTTTGACTGGTTTTTTTACTTGATCCCCAAGGCCGTCATCTTCCCGATCCTGATTTTCATTGGGCTCGAGATCACAGCCCAGTCCTTTCACGCCACGCCCCGCCGTCATTACCCGGCGGTCGCATTGGCCTGCGTGCCGGCCCTGGCGTATCTGGCGATCCTGGCGGTCAATCAGGTCTTGCCCGAGGTCGGAAAGCCCTTCGAGGCGCTGCGGCTCACGACCCAGCACTGGATCCTCACCGTCACGATGATTTCCGGGGGATTCATTGTGACGAGCCTGCTCTGGGCCGCCACGCTCAGCCACCTGATCGACGGGCGAATGCGACCGGCGGCCGCGACCCTCGTCGTTGCCGCTGTCTGTTCCTGGTTTGGAGTCATCCACTCACCGTTGCCATCGACCCCCATTCTTCCGCCCGATCAGGTGATCGCCGAGCTCAAGGCCAGCGGCCGATGGCCAGCGGCGGCCCAGCAAACACCCTATCATTGGGCGGGGGCGTATCTCGCGGCCGCGGTCGCCCTGATGGCCCTTTCCCGCTGGGGATCGCCTCCCATCCGCCCTGAGTCCGATGCTCCCGAGGCCCACTAGCCAGCCGCCAGGCCATGACGCGAACCGGCCCCTTCCCGTGGGTCGGATATAGACGATCCGTTCGCCGCGCTATACCCTAGGGACGTTGGGGTTCCTCGCTCATGGGAAAGTTGTCCTAGAAAATTCGATCCCGAGGTACGGAAATTGCTTGTACCGCCTACGATTCGTTCATCGATTCGCGCAAGATCGAATGCGTCGGGTCATTGATGGTCGCCCGTGAAGTCGTCGACCCCTTCCCGCCTGGCGCGCCCTTGAGCGAATACTCTGACTTGCGAACCCGGAGAAACGCGATTAATAAGGCTTCTTCGGGTGGCGGGTTAGTGGCGAGAGGCTGGGGTTTGGATTGTCGTCGCGACGAGGTGAAACGGACGCTCTATGCGTAAAGGAATCGGAGTCAGTCCGGGGATCGTGGTGGGCGTGGCTCATCGCGTGGAGTCGGTGCTGGGCTCGCTAGAGCAGCAATCCCTGGCGAATCCGAGCGAGATTCCGGCCGAGGTCGAGCGCTTCGACCAGGCGGTGGCGGAGTCGGCGTCGGAGCTCGAGAGCTTCGTTCACAAGGTGGCCCAGGAACTCGGTCCATCGGCGGCCGAGATTTTCCGCGGCCACGCGCAGATCGTGAACGACCCGACCTTGCTGGCGCAGGTTCATGGCCTGATCGAGGACCAGCAACTGACAGCGCTTTCCGCGCTTCAGGTCGTGATGCATGGGTACGCGACGCATTTCGCGCGAATTCAGCAGGATCTCTTTCGCGAGCGGATGACCGATATCCGCGACGTGATCTTGCGGATTGAATCGCACCTGATTCGCAAGGTGATGGCACCCATCGAGTCAGCCGGCGAATCACGCAACGGCAATGAATCGGTGATCCTGGTG
>JAKBAP010000098.1 GCA_021808995.1 Planctomycetota bacterium
ACTTCCGCGTGGTGATAGGCCGCCACCTGCCTGCGCTCGCCCTTGGAACGATGGAGCTGGGACACCCCTCGCAGAATCCGCTCGCCCAGGGTTCGTTCGCGCTTTCGCTCCGCCAGCCAGTCTTGATAGGCGGCCACGAACCTCTTGAGCCGGTCCACGCCGTTATTGGGGACGGGGCTCTTGATTCCCACCGCCATGACGGTGTGGGGAAAGGCGTGATAACCCTGCCAGCCGACCGCGCGGGCACCATACCGCGCCATCATTCCACGGAGACATGACGGGGTCATGCGCCAGTAATCGTCGGGGTATCCGTGGATCCGAAAATTGAAGGGCGAGGTGATCAGGAACACGCCGCCGGGCTCGAGGATGCGGTAAACCTCGTCAAACGCGCGCCAGACCTCGAAGACATGCTCGAAGGTCTCGATGCAGAGCACGGTTCCGGCGGTATGATCGGCGAGGTGAATGGCGGTGACGTCCTCGACGCGGTCGACGCCCAGGCCTGGCCGCATGTCGCAGCCGATGTATTTACGGCCGCGGAACATGTCGCGGAGATTGGCGTAGCCTTCTTGCCCCTCGACCTGGAACGAGCCGAATTCAAACACGGGTCCAGGGCAATCGAGCGTATCCGCCGCGATCTGGCAGAACGCCTTGTTGTGGTCGCGCACGAGCTTGGCTCCTCCTTGAGCGGGGCGACGGCGACAGAGCGGGGCGAACACTCCAACCGCGCCCCGACCGCCGGATAGAACGGGATCGTAGGCCGAGGTCGGCTCGCGGTCAAGGCGAACCCGCGCGCCGTTCATCCGTGCATCCGCGACCGCTATCGCAATCGCATCGGAAAATGCTTGACTCGATCCATTCCGGTCGGAAAGATGGAAATGACATTTCACGGTCGCTTCGATCGGCACATGGAGCGGTTCATGAACGGGCCCCGCGTCGAGGAGCAATATCATGTGATCTCCGCCTTGATTCGGGCCTCCCTCGGATCGCTGGGGCTGGGGCGGGATGACGATCTCTTCCAGGATGCCTGGCTGGAGGTCTGGGTCCGCTGGACGCGCATCGTCGACGGCTATTCGACGAAACGGGGAACCTGGGAGGCGTGGATCAGGAGGTGCTGCCGTAACGCGGTGATCGACTGTGCGAGGTCAAGGAGCATGGATTCTTCGCTCTCGAACCATATGGAATTCATCGATTTAATCGCCGATCAGGCGGATGCCCTTGATGACGACGCTCATGAAACTCGAGAGCTTCTCGCGATTCTACAGGACGCGATGGGGATTCTCGGCGAGCGCGTCTCTCCGCGAAACTACGAGGCGCTCCGAATGTCCCTCCTGGAGGGTTTTCCTATACACACGATCGCAACGCGGCTCGAATCAACGCCCGAGAAGACACGAAAGCGCATCGAGCGAATGATGCGGAAGCTGCGAGCGCTTTGTTCGAAGCTCCAAAAAAAGAAAAAATCTTCGGAGGGGGGGGGGGATCCTGGGGAATGATTCGTATTTATCAGGTAGCGGCCCTTTATCCAAACGTCGCGAATTTAGGGCCGCATTGACGATCCCTGATCCGAAGGAGAGCATCATGACTCGCCGATTGATTCCCCTGCTGCTTTCAGCGACCATGTCGCTCGGGATGCTTGGGATGGGTGGCCTGCATCTATCCTGGACGACCCACGTCGTCCGCGAGTTGAGTCCCAGCGAGAAACAATCCCTTCGGGGAGGTCAGATCCTTAATGCCTGCTGCGAGCCGATTACGGATTGCCAGACGTTGCCCACGACGACACAGTGCTCGAGCTATGGCAACCTGGCGTGCACTCGTATCACTCGAACCGACTATTACTTCACCAAGCAGAACAACCAGTCTTGTACTGGTATGGAAAAATCCACCAAGTGCACGGAGGGCACCGAAACTGGCCCCTGCATCGTCAGTTATCGATGCTTCTGGGATGCTGAGTCGGATCCAGCGGTTTGCACGGAGGATCCGACTCAAGAGGCAGCCTACGAGACTGGCCCAACATCTTGCTCGCCCTCGTGCTGAGCGGTTTTTCAGCTCCGTCGCGGGGTATCCCTTCATGTTGTACGTGTCCTGGCTCGTACTCGGAATGTCGCTCCTTTCCTCAATGGGGGACGGTGTCGACGAACGGTTGCTCGAAGTGCTCAGGGATGCGCAGACGACCCATCGAGACGCTTGGGCGCGAGGCCGGGCGCGGCTGGTGGTCGAGATTTCCAAGCCGAAGACCATCACCCCAGCGAAGATCGAAGGCGAGATCGTCTGGCGTGATCCAGCTTTCGTACTCAAATGCAAGGTCAGTGATCCCGATGCCGTCTTTTTCAGGGACCGAGGAATCGGTATGGATCGCGAGTGGAACTTCATCGCCAAGGGTAAGGATTTCGTGGTTCGCTATTTCGCGAGAACCAACACTCTGAGCGAGCAGGGATCGCTTGTTGGCGCCTTGCAACCTACCTATGAGTTATCTCCTTTCAAGGTTTTCGCTTCATGCTGCCCTCCCAACAACTCACACGGGCGTCCTTGGAGCGAGCTCGTCGGGCCTTCACCCAACATGCCGGAGAGCTCCAAGAGTTCTAAGTTCGCGTATCGACGACTGGAGAATGGCGACATCGAGCAGAGTAGAAAAGATGAGTCGGGGGATCGGAACACGATCTTGTTCTCGGCGAAAGAGGATCTGGCAGTGGCCTCCTTGGTCGGCTACCATTCCTCGGGCGAGTTGAGAAGGAGGCTGAGCTATCGTTACACCCGTCGTCCAGACGGAAAGATCGTGGCAGCCACTTGTGACGTTGATTTTTCCGCTGGAGGAGGGTCCGTCACCCACTATAAATATACGTTCTTTGATTTAATTCTGGGTGGCGCGGTTCCTGAGTCTGAATTCGCGCGGGACGCGGTGGTCGCCCGAATCAAGCGAGAGACCGATTACGGCCGTAACCCCAAGCGTCAAGCGGGCCACGAGGCGGACGACGCCCAGCTCGAATCGGCCGCGAAGGCGCTTCGTGAGAAGGGAACGGCGAAGCCCTGAGCCCTGAAACGGGGCTCACCGTCTGGCGCGTCCATCGTGTGTCGATTGGTGTCCCGACCATACTCCCGAGAATGAGGGTTCCCATTGGGAACTCGTTGGAGGCTCGAGTGCCGATTCTCGTCTCCCTCGTCATGGCCGCCATGACCACGTCGGCCTCCGATCAGCCTCGGTCGGAGTCGAAATGCGGCGGTTATTGCCTTTACGTGGCGCTCCGGGCGCTCGATTTGGTCGAGGAGCCCTACTCGAAATTTGAAAAAGGCCTTCCCGCTCCGCCCGCGGATGGTTATTCGATCTCCGATCTCGAGACGTTCGCCATTGGCAAGGGAGCGAAGACGCTCGCCATCGAATCCGACATCGAGACACTCGGTCGGCTCAAGGGGCGAAGGGTCTGCATCGCGCTCATGGGAACGCATTTCGTCGTCATCGAGAATGTCGATGTCGGTCACGATCTGGTCTCGGTGCTCGATCCTCCTTATCAGTACGACCAGCCCCTCAAGAAGTTCCAGGCGAAGTTCTCGAACCGCGCCCTTGTCGTATCGCTCGACCGGATTGAATTACCGCCCCCGGGTCCCGATTGGAAAACCGCGTTGTCCGTTGGCGGGATTTCGGGGGTCGTTGGTCTTTCCCTGATCATCATGCGCTACAGGGCCGGGCGGCGTGGTTTGGCGCTTATTCTTGTGATCATGCTTGGCCTTCCCGGTTGCGGCGTGGGGAGCTCACGAGGACGCAATGCCGAGGGATCCGGTCCTCCACGCGACCAGACCCGAGAGGAATTTCGTATCGAGCCGCGGGCGCATCACGCGGGCAAGATTCTCCAGATCGATCCCGAGCGGAAGATCGAGCGAACGAGCGTGCTCCACAACGACTCGAGCGTGCCTTTGCACATTCTTGAGGTAAGAAAGAGCTGCGCATGCACCTCACTCGCTCTGGACCGCTCCACGATTCCTCCAGGAGAAATGGCGAAATTGACCGCGACGTTCCGACTGGGCAACCGTCCCGGCCCCAACCGAGTCGCCGTTGAGCTGCATACCTCCTACCCAGGTGATCATGGAACCCAACTGACCTACGATTGGGACCTGGTCACGCCGCTTTTCGCCAATCCCGCCGAATCCAAGCTTGGTCGATTGGAGCTTGGCGCATCGGCCTCGACCGTGCTGGAGTTGCGGAACCGTGGCTTGGCCTTATGCCGCGAGTGCGGGGTTGAGATTCAGACCGAAAACAACATCCTCTCAGGCAAGTTCGTGACCGACCCGCTCCTGAAGCGGAGCGATGATCCCACTCATTCGGGGACTGCTCTCGGGACGGATTCACGTCTGGGCTCGGTGTTCCTCGAGTCGACTGGCAAGGCCGAGCCGGGGGATTTCGCCCAATCCGCCGAAATCATCCTGCGATGCCAGGGAATCGATCGGGCAAGGCTATCCATCCCTGTTTCGTGGTCGATTCGTCCGGCGTTTGAAATACTGCCAGCGCGGCTCTGGCTTGGCTCGACGACGCCTGGCGGCAAGATCAAGCATCGCGTGCTCGTGCGTTCGAATGACGAGACACGGTTCCGTGTCATCTCGGTGGCGCGGGAAGCCGGCCCGCTCAAGATCGCGTCGGATTACACGCGGGATACCGAGACCGAGAAATCGGTCGAGCTGACAATCGAGGCACCCGACCGAAAGGGCATCCACCGGGGGCTGCTCGAGGTCGCGATCGAGGGCAAGAACCAACCTCGAATCAGGCTTCCCATTTCTCTCGTGGTCGGGGGCATTCCCACGGAATCCGGCACGAACCGATGAGCGCGGTCAAGGGAGAAACAGATGACTCTTGCCTACAACCAAGGTCGAGCGCGTGGGGGGCTGACGCTCATTGAGTGCCTGGTCGTTTTATTCATTATCGGGGTACTCATTGCCTTGCTGATACCGGCCGTTCAATCCTCGCGTGAAGCCGCCAGGCTCGCGAGCTGTCAGAACAATCTTCGCCAGATGGGTGAGGCGCTGGCGAATCACCACGCCGCGACCGGCCGGTTCCCCGGGGGTGTGAAGCTGTCGACGTCTCGCGACGGCCGACCCTTCGCGGCCGGCCCCGGCTTTTCCATTGAGGCCCAGCTCCTGCCATACATTGAGTCCACTTCGCTGTTTAACTCCATCAATTTCATCGATATTACGAGCAAGACTGGACCTTGGATCTGGTCGACCGCGCTCAGCATCGCGAACACGACGGCGCTCGGCACGCGGGTGGATTATCTTCGGTGCCCTTCCGATACATCGCCGATCGCCCCTGGATGCAACTACCGAGGTTGTACGGGTGCGCAACCCTTCGTTGTCGAGGCCGAGATCGCTCCCGGCGGCGGTGGTGCTTTCCCCGGGCTGCTCCTGACGAACGCCAGCATGTTCCTGGACGGGTTGAGCATGACCGTCGGATTGAGCGAGCGTCTCACGGGCGAGGGTGGCACGCCGGTCGGGGGCTCTTCCCGTGAGCTCTACAGCAAGGCCGGCCTGGCCGTCGTGTTCCCACCGGACGCGGACGAATACGCGCGGTTGTGCGCGACGGCGGGCGGAAGCGGGGGTGGATTTACCGAGGTTGGTCGATACTGGCTCGCCTCGGGGTTGGAAGAGACCCTCTACAACCATGTGATGGGACCGAATTCAGAGGTCCTTGATTGTAGTCGACTGCCGGACGACATCCGTCTCGGCGGCATGGACAGCGCGGCCTTGTCGGCCCGAAGCCGACATTCGGGGGGGGTGAACATCACGCTCATGGATGGCAGCGTTCGTTTCATCAAGAACACCGTCGCTCGACCCATTTGGAGGGCGCTCGCGACACGAGCAGGCGGAGAGGTCGTGGGCTCGGATCAGTACTGAAGAGTCCCGCGGGGTCCCTGGGCTCTTCCCTGGATCTGGTCCGCTCCCAATCGCGCCAAAACCGCTTAGCCTGGGCCGATCTTCGGCGGCGATCGCTCGCTCGATCCCCACTGGCGGCTTGCCAGACTCGGTTCGGACGATTGCGTACGCGGGATTGCTCTGATCGAGACCGAGGACGGTAGGCACCAGTGGCGACACGCGGGGAAACCGTGGGGGGTTGTGGCCCTCGGTCGTGATCAGGGCCTCTTTCAGCGGCCGCCGACGACGGTGAACTCGGCCTCGCTGCCGGGGGGCTTTTTGATCTCGACGCGGAGCAGGCGGGATTCGCGCTTGCTGGGGTCGATCGCGAAGGTGACCTTTTCTCGACCAGGCGAAAGCGAAAGCGTCGTGGAGCTCCCCGTCAATGGGACGGGCTCGTCGTTGGCCCAGAGGGTGACGCCCTGGGCGGAATCCAGGACGAGCTCGACCGGGCCGGCCGTCGAGGCTTCGATCTCGGCCCGGAGGTAGAGCGGCTTGCCAGGCGGGCTCTTGATCTCATCAAGGGGGAGCGAGCCGTCGACCTTCGCGTAGGCCGGGGTCCACTGGTCGTCGGGGGCATCCATCACCCGGCTTCGGAACTCAACCTCGTCGTCGCCAGGGATCGGCTTGAGCGCCCGATAGCGCTGAAAGGTGGGGGTGGTCCGGATGGCGTAGGGGCCAGGCTTGCCAAGCTCCGAGAGAAACCGGACCAGATCGAGGAACTCGCCGCGAGTCATCAGGTTGGCCAGCCCCTTGGGCATGAGCGAACCCCCTTCTTTCTGCTCCTCGATCGAGGCGACGGGGACGGATCGCGTCTGGCCGCTGGCTTCCTTGAGCACGATCCGCTGGTCGTCCTTATCCGCGACGATCCCCTGATACACCTGGCCCTCGCCGGTGAGCACGACCAGGGTGTGGAACTGTTCCTTGATCGATTCATCGGGCGTGAGGATCGAGCGGATGATGTAATCAACGGGTGAGCTCATGCCGATCGCGCTCAGGTCGGGCCCGATCTCGCCGCCGGCCTTGGCGAGGGAATGGCAGTTGACGCAATTGAGGTCGACGCGGCGAAAGACGGCCTCGCCGCGGCGTGGGTCGCCCTTCTTGGCGACCTCGGCGACCCAGGCGACGAGCTCCTCGGGCGAGGGGGGTTTGACGTCGGCGGCGATCCCGGCGGCCTTGCCGAGCGCGCTTGCGAGCGAGGGATCCGACCGGCCGTGTGAGTAGACGGCTCGAAGGGCGAGTTTGGCGGCGTCGGTTGGGGGTGGGTTCTTGGCGATGGCCTGGGCCAGCGCGTCGGAGCCTCCCTGGCGATCGAGAAACGCGGCGACGAGCGAGTCGACGTCGCGTCTGGCGGCGGCCGCGGCGGGAAGGATCTCGGCCGCCCGCGTCGCCGCCGACGCCAGGTCGAGCGCGGCCAGGGCCGCCGTTGCCGGCAGGCTGACGAGGACGTCGGGATCGCGCGAGAGGTCGTCGATCCTTCCCCGTCCACCCAGTCCCACGAGCGATTCGAGCACGACCGCTCGGGTTTCGTCGCCGGTGGTGGGCTTTCGGGCCAAGGCGACCAGACGATCCGCGGTCGATTCGATCTTCCAGAGGCCCGCCAGCCGGATCGCCTCGCGCCCGAGGACGCCTTCGGGTCCCGTGAGCACGCCTGACGCTGGGATCAGCCCCGCGAGCTTTTCCAGCGAGCCGGAGGGCCTCAGATCGCGATTGACGGCGGCCTCGGCAAGCGCGGACATGGCCTTGACGCGGATGGCGGCGGGAAAGCCCTTGGGGTCCAGGACGCGGTCGTAGAGATAGCTCAGGTCGGCCTGACCGCCCCGCTTTCCAACCATCTCGACGATCGTTCCCAGCCGCCCCTCCGGCACCCGCCCGCTCTTGAGCAGCTTGACGAGCGCGCTGTCGGCCGGCTCGTCACCAAGGGCGAGGCCCTGGCTTCCGACCACGACGAGGCCGAGCGCCCCCATCAAGACCATGACCAGACGCCAGCCGCGGATTGCCGATCGACTCATGACGCGATTCCTCGGGACCCGATTCCGACCGTCCGACACGCGGGCCAGGGTCATTTCTTCTTGAGCTCGGACTGCTGTTTGATGCGCTGATCGAGCGTCTTGGTCGTCTCGTTCAGCGTGTATTCCAGATAGTAGTCTTGCGGCAAGACCAGCGATTCGAGGGCGATTTCCTGGGCCTTGGCCGCGTCGTCGCCGTCGAAGAAGCTCAGGGCTCGAATCGCCTCGAGCCGCACCCGGGGGTTTTCGTCGTTGACCTGCTTGCGAAGGAGCTCAAGCGGCGCCCCGACGCGGTCTCGCCAATAGCACAAGACGCGGGTCGCGCCGGCCCGGGCCTTGGGCTCGGGGCAGGCGAGCATCTTTTTCAGGTAGGCTTCGTCGACGTGGTCGAGGCTCTGCTTGAGCCAGAGCCCCTCGAGCATCTGCCGCCAGTACTCAGGGTCGCTCTTGGAGAGGCCGCCGAGCCAGCTTTCGAGCGCGGACATGACCTCTTGATCGGGGCGCTCGCGGAGTTCGCGGCGGACGCGGTAGCGGGTTCGGTCCTCGTAGGCCTTGAGCAGGTCGAGCAGTTCGGGGATCGTCGCCCCGGCGATTTTCGCGCGCTCGATCAGCGGGCGCTTGGGGTAAGTGATCCGCCAGATCCGGCCGTGGGTGTGGTCGCGCTTGGGGTCCCGGAGCGAGTGCTGCATGTGGCCGATCAGCGGATTGAACCAATCGACGACATAGAGGGCTCCGTCGGGCCCGAATTGCAAGGCGACAGGCCGGAAATTGGGGTCGGACGACCTGAGCAAGGGCTCGACGGCCGACCCGGCGAAGCCCGACTTGTCCTCCTTCACCCGATAGCGTAGGACGCCCTGAAATCCGATGTCGTTATTGAGCAGGTAATCTCCCTGGGTGTCGTCGGGGAAATGCCGGCTGTAAACCAGCTCGCAACCGCAGGTCGGTCGCCATTGCATCGGGAAAAACTGATGCATTCCGCCGTGTTTCTGGGGATAATTGACCTGGCCGGAGAAGGCTGTCCCATAGTAGTTGGCCCCGCCAGAGGCGTCGGCGACGAAATTTTGCCCCCAGCGGTCGATGTAATGGCCCCAGGGATTGGCGAAATGATACGAGACGAACACGTCGAACCGGGCCGTGCGGGGCTCGTAGCGAAACACGCCTGCTTCGTTGCACCTTCGTGGTCCTTGGGGGGTTTCGACCTGTGAGTAATGAAAGGTCCCCTCTTGCCAGTGGAGCGCCCCGCCTGGGTCCCAGGTAAAGGCGTGCATCGCGTGGTGGGAATCGGCGGTGTCAAAGCCGTGCAGGATCAGGTCGCGGGTGTCGGCCCGGTCGTCGCCGTTGGTGTCCTTGAGAAACATCAGGTTGGGCATCTGGGCCAGATAGACGCCGCCGTCGCCGAGCTCGATGCCGCCGGGGACGTGGAGGCCGTCGGCGAAGACCTTGCAGGAATCGGCCTTACCGTCGCCATTGGCGTCGTCGAAAATGAGGACTTTGTCGTTGGGCTTGGTTCCGGGCAAATACATGGGATACGACGGCATGGTCGTGACCCACATTCGCCCCTTGGCGTCCCAGGTCATGCTGACGGGGTCCTCAAGGTCGGGGAATTCGACCTCGGAAGCGTACAGATTGATCGCGTAGCCGTCGGGGAGCGAGAATGTCCGCTCTTCATCGGCGGGCGTGGTGATATGAACGGCGGGCTTGACGTTACTCGTGATCGATGCGAAGTCACCGGTCGCGCTGTCGTCGATGGTGGCGGGGACGGTCTTGCCCTGGGCCAGGTCCCAGATTCGCCGCTCGCGGTTTTGGATCATCTTGCGAAGTTTGGCGAATTCGGCGGGGAAGTTGACGATGCCGAAGGGGGCTTTTCGGCCACCATAGATATAGCAACCGTTGACCGCCCGATAATCGTAATAAAACTGAAGGTTCTTCTCCTGGACGGCGGCGTAAAGGGCGGCCATGTCGACCTTGGACGTCGCGGGCGGGGCACCGAAGAGGGCCTTGTCCAGGATCGGGGCCAGCGCCGCGTAGCCCTTGTCGCCCAGGTGAACGCCGTTGATCGTGTAGGGCCCACCCGACCTGTACAGGGCCAGGGTTGCCGTGAACAAATCGACGAAGACCACGCCGTGGGCCGCGGCCGTCTTGGCGGTCGCCTCGGTGTAGAGTCGGATGTTTTCGTTGTTTTTCTTGCCGTCGGGGAGATGGGGGTTGCCCAGGTCCTCATGCGCGATCGGCGAGAGCAACACCAGCCTCGGAGGGGTTTTGCCGTTGTATTTGGTGGTGGTCGAGGTCTGAATGAATTTCTCGAGGTCGCGGGTGTAGTTCGCGAGCCCCGCCGGGCCCGCGAACGACTCGTTGAACCCGAAGGCGGCGATCAGCACGTCGGGCTTTTCGTCCTCGAGCCGGTGCCCGTGGTCGTTAAAATGCGCCTGGCGTGGGCGGAGCATGAGCTCATCGGCCGAAAAGCCGAGGTTGTGGACCACGAGCTCGAGCTCGGGGAACCGAGCGTGCAGGAGGGTCTCGAAATGGCCGAAGTCCTTCATCCGCTCGGCGAGAGTGTTTCCGATGATGACGACGCGATCGCTCTTTTTGAGCTCGAGCCCAGGGGTCTCGGCCGCCTGGCCCGCGTGGGGGTGGGCCAGGATCGCGGTGAGTCCCGCGGCCAGCATCCAGACAGCGAGTGAGGGTCGCGGTCGCATTGTCGTCATCGTGGTTGCCTCAGGGTCGCGCGAGGTTTCGGGAACCTCATGGGTTGGTGGATCGAGCGGGCGAACGGGCAGGCGGCCGGGACGTAGCCCGGGTGTTCCGATCGAGCGGGCTTCGCGGCGAGTCGTCTGGATCGACTCGTTCGCCCTAGCCTAACTCCATCTCTAACCCGCCGCCAGTGGCCTGTCAAAGGGGGAGCCAGGGGTTATTTTCCGAACCACGGGCGCGCCACGCGTGATCGACCGCGTGTCGGCGCGTGAAACGTGTCTGGCCCCGCGGCTCACGTCCCCGTGTCGCGCGGGCACACCTGGTCAACCGCCAAAATCGGCGTCGATCTTGGTGGTGTCGCTGATGATCGCGAAGTTCTTGAACTCGGCGGTGAAGGGTCTGGCGGAGATATTGGCCGCCGAGAGGCCCACCTTGACCTTGGGTGGGAGGTCGAGCTCGAATTCCTGGAAGGCCCGGATGCTTCCGCCCTTATTGGTGCTGAACAGACAGCGCACCCGGCCCTTGCGGCGAATCAAGATCAGTTGAATTGGCGCGTCGGGAATTTGCATGTAAATGGGATGCATCGCCTGCTTGCCCCCCTTGACGGCCTCGATCAGGAGGCGGTCGACCCGGGCGAGCTTCTCGAGGCTGGTGCCTCCGGTTCGCTCGAACCGAAAGAAGTTATCCTTGTCTTGGTACAGGATTAGCCCGGCCCCGGCGAAGGTAAAGGGGAACTGGTTCCCCTGGCGGTCCTTCGGGAGGGTTACGCCGGGGCTGATCTCGCCGGCGACCTCGACGATGGCGGCGAAATCCCCCTCGATCTCGGCAACGGTCATCGGGGCATTGTGGAGCGATGTTTTCTTATTGCGCTTGAGAATCTCGGGCGAATGGCTGTGGAGCTTGCCTGGGACTTCGATCTTGACGGTGAGCGTGTCGAGGTCCTTGGTAAGCTTGCAGTCCTTGTCTGGGTCGGTCAGGGTGCCGAGCATGTCGACGCTCTTACGGGCGACGACCTTGAGGGTCTTCTGAAACTCGCCCGCCGGGAGGATGCGGCCGGGATGCTCGGGGAGCTCGACTTCTCGGGGCTTGGAATAGATCGTCATGCCGCTACTGTCTCGGCGGGCGGTCTGGAGCAGCACCTTGCGAGCGTTCGCCCCTTGACCCGAGAGCGCGATCTGGACGCTTCCGGTCGCCGTCGAGGCATTGGGGTCGCGGCGGAGCTCGACCGGGCTGGAATTGGGGATTGGCGGCCACGAGCCGTCGCTGTTGGGGACGAGCGGCCGGGCGGACGCGACGGCGACGGCGTGAACCATCACGCTCTGGACCAGGCGGTTGGGGTCGACCACCTGGGCCTTGATTTGAAGGTTGGCGAGCCCGTTGACGTTGGACTGGAGGGTGAGGTCCATCGCCCCCACGCGGCCGGCGAGGGCCTTTCGCACCTCCTCGGCGGGGACGACGAATCCGATCGTGTCGGCCGCCGTCGAGCGCGCGACCGCCACGCCCAGGAGGCGGCCGGTCTTTTCATCGACGACCGGCCCTCCGCTGTTTCCAGGCTGCAACGAGCCGTCGACCTGGAGCAAGTTCAACTGGCCATAGTCGTCGCGGCCCAAGCTGGAAATCCGGCCGCCGGTGATCACGACCGAGGGGCTGCCGTGGCTCTCGGTGAGCTTGCCGAGCAATCCCGCGTAGGGGAAGCCCGCGCAGACATAGGTGAGCCCCTCGGTGGGGTTCCCGCGGATCTGGGGGTTGATTGGTAGGGGGGGCCGATTCACGCCGCGGACCACCAGAAACGCCAGATCGGTGTTGAGATCATCCGAAAGATCGGCGGCCACGAGCTGGGCCGGGACTGTTTGCTCCTCGCGCTGACCCAGGTTGCTCCGGAAGACCACATCGAGAGCCACCGTCGCCCCCTTGGGCACCATCGACGGGGGGAGTTCCGACAGGTCGGGGACCGCGACATGGCGATTGGTCGCGATCAGCACCGAATTCCCCCGAATATCGACCACGAAACCCGTACCCGAGGCGATCGGGCGGGCTCCCACCTTGACCTTGATGAAAACGGTCGCGTCCTTGAGCCTGCGAATGACCTCCTGGGGGTCGATGGTCGCCGAACTCGTCGGTGATCCATTGGAGGCGAGCGAAGGAGCGGACTGGGCGATCGTCGTTACGCCATTGGTTGGGGCGGCCGGCCCCGCTGTCGCCACGACGGGCGCGGGCTCGGGAGCCGGCGGCGGATCGGTCGCGACCGCGACCTGGGGAGCGGGCGCGCCGCCACCACGAGTGAGCACGACCACGAGCACGATCACAAGCAGCGCGGCCAGCCCGCTGACCCCCGCCAGCACGTAGAGCAGGGGAGATGGGGAAGCCTGCGAGGGTGCCGTCGGCTGGGACACGGGAGACCGCCTGGTCCCGGAACTCGCGAGGGGTGCCGGCTCGGCCGCCAGGTCGTCATACGCCGAAGCCGGCCTCGCCGGCCGCGAGCTCGTCGAAAGACCGCGCGACGGAGCAGGGCTCTCACCGCTGGCGGCACCTGATGTTTCAAAAACCACCCCGCACTTGGGGCAGCGGATCTTGGCCCGGCTCACGCCATCGGGAACCGCTCCCTTGGCCTGGCAAGACGGGCAGTAGACGACTCTCGCCATGACTCACTCCCCGATTGACGATCAAAGATGAGACGGAAAAAACTAGGCAGTCGCGAGATGCATCGGCCGAGATACCACCAGACGTGGGTGGATTTTCGCGAATCAAACTATTTCATCCCCGACATTCCCGACTTGCAAGGAAGAAATCCAAAAAAGATCGGTCCGATTGTTCAGGAGGGCGCGCCAAAGGGTTCTGGCGGTTCCTTGAAAGTCGTGATTGAACCTGACGCGGCGAAGCCAGGACCACGATTTCGCCGAACAGGGCTCATCGAGCATATCGGCCAGCGAGCTTATGGGAGTGGGCACCCCAGGTGCTTCACGTCGACGCGAACCGTGACCACGGACTCACGTCCGTGGTCACGCGAGCGGGCCGGGTCCGTCAAGGGTCGGCCCTCGATCCTTCAAGCCTCCGAGTCGCCGACAGGCCAAAAACCTTCCGCGCGGACCGAATGCCAGAATCCGTTGGCGCACCCGTGTGGGTGGCGTCTACTTCTTGAGCT
>JAKBAP010000099.1 GCA_021808995.1 Planctomycetota bacterium
CGTGGTGGTTCATGATTATCCCTATGACCGGCCGATCGGCGAATCTTGCCGGCGATTCGCCGACGATTGGGCCGCGTTTCGGCGGAAGGTCGGGGAGAAGCGACCGTGGTCGATCGTCGCCCATTCCATGGGTGCCCTGGTCGCGCGGGCTCTGGTCGAGGACGACTTGTCCTGGAGAGGGGACGTCCGGTCGCTGATCCTGGTGGCCCCGGTGAATCAAGGGTCGTATCTTTCCAAGGCGCAATCGGTCCTTCAGCTCATGAAGGGGCTCGAGGCGGTCAAGGGTCGGGATGGTGCTCGGGCGATGTCGCGGCTGGCCGACGGCGTGGGGCTCGCGGCCAACGACATGCTTCCTGGGAGCGATTTCTTGCGCTCGCTCAACGCCCGACCTCGGCGCGAGGGGGTCGCGTATCACATTGTCGCCGGCGATGTCGGTATCCTCTCGCGCGAGACCAGGCACACGATCGAGCAACGGATCGAGCTCGCGACCCAGAGCGCCGGCATTCTTGGGAAGATGGCCAAGGCCGCCGCTGGAGACCCGGGCGTGATCCTGGACGAGCTCACCGACGGCACCGGCGATGGCTGTGTCGCGGTCGAACGCGCCCGGATCGAGGGGGTCGAGGACTTCAAGATCCTTCACGCCAACCATGCCGAGCTCATTCGCGCCCCGATCCTCTTCACCGATCCTGGTCCGGTCGCGTGCATGCCCGACGTCCTGCGGTGGCTCCGCGAGGACGCGAGCCGAGCGCCCGGGAAAGCCGCCCGCGAGCCGTAGGACGAACGCCGGACTGGCGGGCCTGGGCACTCGACCGGTCGCGCGTCGCCGGCTGGCTCTTGGGTTTGGGGGCGGGATGGGGTAATCTCTTGCATCCTCAGGGATTCCCCCGCGACGCACTAGGACGCAATCCATGGCCCAGACCGCCGGAATCGATCATCACCCCCGCGCGCTTTATCTGCTTTTCGCCACCGAGATGTGGGAGCGGTTCGGGTTTTACACCATCGCCGCGGTAATGACCCTTTACCTTCAAGACAAGGCGCAGGGCTTTGGATGGACCCGTGACCAGGCGACGAGGCTGTGGTCGTATTATCTGACGTTTGTTTATCTCACGCCGTTCCTGGGGGGGCTGCTCGCGGATCGGGTGCTGGGATACCGGCGGTCGATCGTGATCGGCGGGCTTGTGCTCATGTCGGGGTATTTTTCGCTGGCGATGGGAACGACGGCGGCGTTTTACGTGGCCCTCGTGCTCTTGTTCGTGGGCAATGGCTTTTTCAAGCCCAACATCTCGACGATCGTGGGGAATTTTTATCCCTCGGGGAGCCCGTTGCGCGATTCGGCGTATAACATTTTCTACATGGGGATCAACATCGGCGCGTTTCTGGGACCGGTTTCGGCGGAGGTCCTGCGGCAGAAATTTGGCTTTCGCGCGTCGTTCCTGGCCGCCGGGATCGGGATGTCGCTGGGGACGGCGATCTTCACGCTGTTTTATCGATCCCTGTCGCTCGGCGAGCGCAAGCGTCCGGCCGAGGACGCCCAGGCGATCGAGGTCGGCGAGGACGTGATGCCCGCCCCCGAACATGGAGCGGCCGTGGATCAGGTTCCGGAGGGGAAGCGCGTGGCCGCCCTGGTTACGATCTTCGCCATCGTGATCGTGTTCTGGATGGTGTTTCACCAAAACGGCAGCACCATGACCTACTGGGCCAACGACAACACTGACTGGAAGGCTTCAACGGTTACACCGATCCTGATCCGGATCTTTACCCTCAATTTGATCGACGGATCGGACGTCTCGGGGGTGATCTCGAACGCGATCAATCCCTTCTGGATCATCACGCTCTCGATGCCTCTGGTGTTTTTCTGGCGATGGCTGGGAAGGAAAGGCCTGGAGCCATCCACGCCGACCAAGATGGCCATCGGCATGCTCTTGACCTCGGGGGCGTTCCTGACCCTGGCGATCGGGGGGCTCATGGGGGGGGATTCGGGGCGGGTTTCCCCGTGGTGGATTATTGGAGCATACTTCATCATCTCACTCGGCGAGCTCATGCTCAGCCCGATGGGCCTCTCATTGGTTTCCAAGGTCGCCCCGCCACACATTCGGGGCCTCATGATGGGGGGGTGGTTCGTCGCGACCGCCATCGGCAATAAGCTCACGGTCATCGGCCTTTTGTGGGACAAATGGACCCACTCCGCGTTCTGGTTGCTGCTCGCGATGTTCGCGCTCGTCATGGCCGGCGTGCTGCTGGTGCTCCTCAAGCCGCTCAAACGGGCGATGCCGGGCGTCTAAACAGGAACTTATCCCATGAAATGGCTTTCGCTTGCGATGGTTTTGCTCGCGGTGTCCACGCCGCTGTTCGCGGCGGGCCGCCCGATGACGATCGACGACTTGCTCGCGGTCAAGGGGGTCTCGGAACCGGCGTTCTCGCCCGACGGGGCGCTGGTTGTCTATGTGGTTTCGGAGCTTGACCGGGCGACCGACAAGACGACGTCGAGCCTGTGGCTGGTCCCGAGGGCCGGCGGCGAGCCCAAGAGGCTGACGACGACCTCCGGGGCCAATAACCACCCCCGGTTTTCCCCCGATGGCAAGTCGATCGCGTTTCTCTCGAACCGGGGAGGGACGTCGCAGGTCTGGCTGTTGCCACTCGCGGGGGGCGAGCCGCGGGCGCTCACGCATTTGCCCATCGACGTGGCGGGGCCTGTCTGGTCGCCGCGGGGAGACAAGATCGCCATCTCCGCCGAGGTCTATCCGGGCCTCACGCCCGAGGAAACCGCCGCGAAGGACAGGGATAAGGAAGCAACCAAGTCCAAGGCTCGAATTTACGACCGGCTGATGATCCGGCACTGGGACGCCTGGGACGAGGGGAAGCGGAGTCACCTTTTCGTGGTCGACGCGGCCACCGGCGCGGCCCGCGACCTGACGCCCAAGCTTCCGGTCAACACCCCCCCCGCTCCGTTCGGCGGCTCATCCGACTATGCCTGGTCGCCCGACGGCCGGGAGCTGGCGTTCACGGCCGAGCCCGCCAGCGGCGAGGCCTGGTCGACAAACACCGACGTCTGGACCGTCCCAGCCTCGGGGGGCGAGCCCCGAAACATGACCGCGGCCAATCAAGGGGCCGACGCTCAGCCGGCGTATTCGCCAGACGGCAAGTGGCTCGCCGTCGTGAGCCAGGATCGCGCGGGATTCGAGGCCGATCAATGGGTGCTTCGCGTCCTCGACCGGGGGACGCTCGAAAGCCGCGAGCTTTCGCGCAAGCTTGACCGGCCCGTGCTCTCGCATGCCTGGGCACCGGCCAGTGATCGCGTCGTCGCCACGATCGACGATCACGGGGGCGTGGCGATCACGAGCCTGAGCCTGAGCGGGGGCGAGACATCTCCCCGGCACACGACCGATGGCTCGCATTCCGGGCTGGTGGTCTCGCCGGCCACGGGGGCCCTGGCCTTCACCCGGACCACGGCCAACCACCCCGCCGAGATTTACACCGCCGAGAGCGACGGCTCGGGCCTGGTCCCCCTCACGCGGCACAACGATCCCTTGGTTTCGGCTCTCGATCTTCCCAAGCTCGAGGGTTTTACCTTCAAGGGGGCCGACGGCGACCCGGTCCACGGCTGGCTCTTGCGACCGCCGAGCTTCGACGCGAGCAAGAAATACCCCGTCGCCTTCCTGATCCACGGCGGCCCGCAGGGGGCCTGGCACGATGAATGGCACGCGCGCTGGAATTACCACATGTTTGGTTCGCCAGGCTACGCGGTGGTCGCGATCAACCCTCGCGGCTCGACCGGCTATGGCCAAAAGTTCACTGACCAGATCAGCCAGGACTGGACGGGACGGGTTTACGTGGACCTGATGAACGGGCTCGACCACGCCCTGGCGGCGTATCCCTTCCTGGACGGCTCGCGGGTGGCCGCGGCCGGGGGGTCGTATGGCGGGTTCATGGTCAACTGGATCGCCGGCCAGACCGACCGTTTCAAGGCGCTCGTTTCCCACGCGGGCGTTTTTGACCTGACCTCCAAGTATGGATCGACCGAGGAGCTCTGGTTTCCTGAATGGGAGTTTGGCGGGACCCCCTGGGACAAGCCCGACCACTACCGAGAGCACTCCCCCAGCCTGCGCGCGGGGAAGTTCAAGACGCCGACCCTGGTGATCCACGGAGCACTTGATTTTCGCGTCCCCGACGCCCAGGGACTCGGGATGTTCACGTCGCTCCAGAGGATGGGCGTTCCCAGCCGGTATCTCTGGTTTCCCGACGAGGGGCACTGGGTTAAGAAGCCCGCCAATCGCATCGTGTGGTGGCGCGAGGTCCTCGGCTGGATGAGCCGTTATTTGAAATCGTGAGCGTCTGTTTTAGAGAGTCGTTTCGTGAAATCCAAGCCCGGCCATCGTCGGTTCAAGCTCGCGATCGTGGGCATGACGTTGCTCGCGATGGCCGGCCTGTTCGCGGCGTTTCCGCTCGCGCGGTTTCGCCTTTACCTGAAAGCCAAGGAGGCCCGGGATGCCCTGCTTCAGCGAACGCTTGGGCTCGAGCCCGATCGCGCGTCGATCGAGGCCGACTGGGCCGAAAAACGCGCGAGGGGCATCGAGCGGACTCGCAAGGTCCTGGCCGACTTTTACGTTCAGGCCGAGACGTCCGACGCCCTGCGCGAGCTTTTCAAGGTAGCGGGGATGGACCCTGACCACGGTCTGATTCGGTACGGGCGTGGCGACCAGGCGTTCTTGATTTCTCCCCAGGTTTTCGAGCAAGCCGATAATGGTCGGTCCTATCGCATGCGGCCCGACACGCGATCGGTTTGGCTCAGGCAGATCACGCTTCACAAGGGGCCGTTTGGGATGTTTCAGGTCCTGGACGACGCCCCCCATCGGGCGGCCGCGGTCAAGGCCGGCGCGATCGTCGACGAGCATTCGGTTCAGCACACCAATTCCTGGGGTCTGCGAGGGCGCGAGCCCGACCTGACCGCGCCGATTCGGGGGGTGATCCTGGGCGATTCGTTCATGCAGGCGATGTTCAACGGCGACGACGAGACGCCCGCGGGCTATCTCGAGCAGGTGCTCGCGGCGGCCTGGAAACAGCCGGCGTCGATCTTGAACACCGGGCACATCGGCTATTCGCCCGAGCAATACTATTTCTCGCTCAAGGAATACGGCGACCGTTTCAAGCCCCAGTTCGTGGTGGTGAGTGTTTGCCCCAATGATTTTGGCGACGGCTGGGACGTGCTCTCCGGGCGCGGCGATTGGTGGGCGGAGGCCGGCTACTGGATCGACGAGATCGTCGGCTGGTGTCGGTCGCGCTCGATCAATTGCCTGATGGTTCCCGTTCCCACCTATACTCAGATCGAGAACGGTTTTCATGAGATTTATTACCCCGGGATGGTCCGCGAGCTTTTTCGGGCGCATCCGACGCGCTATTGCGACCCACTGAACGAATTCATCGACGAGAGCCTGCGTCTTTCGCGATTGGCCAAGGCGGCGGGCTCGCCATCCACCCGAAGCGCTCTCTACAATCGGGCGATCGACGACGACCATTTCTCGCCGGCGGGGGCGGCGTTTTGGGCCAAGATCGTCGGTCGGCGGCTGGTTGGGCTGATGGATCCGCCTCCAGCCGCCCAGGGGTCGAAGCCGTGATCGAGCTCATCGAGATCGTTCAGCATTATGGCGTTCGCCCCGTTTTGAAGGGGGTGAGCCTGCGGATCGAGCGGGGCGAGGTCGTGGCCGTCGTCGGTCCCAATGGCATGGGCAAGACCACGTTGCTGGCGGTGATGGCCGGCGTGCTCTTTCCCCAGCACGGCGAGGTCTTGATCAATGGCATCAAGCGCAGGGAAACCATGGAGGGGGAGTTCGAAATCCGCAAGAAATCGGTCTATCTGCCTGACAAACCCTGGCTGCCGGCGGGGCGCACCGGGCTCGAGTTCCTGCTGGCGGTGGGCGTGCTTTACGATGTCGAGCGGGAACGGCTGATGGAACACGCTCGGCGATTGCTCGAGCTTTTCGACCTGTCACGGCTGGGTGACAGTCCAATACGCACTTACTCGGCCGGCCAGAAAAAGAAGGTCGCCTTGTGCTCGGCCCTGGTGGCCGACGCGCCTCTTTTGATCCTGGACGAGCCGTTTTCCGGCGGCCTCGATCCCTCGGGATTGCTCACGCTCAAGCGGATCATCCAGCGACTGGCGCGGCGGCATTCGTCGACGATCGTGCTCTCAAGCCCGGTCCCCGAATTGATCGAGGAACTGGCGACCCGCATCCTGGTCGTGCGCGAGGGCGAGATCGTCGCGTTCGAGACCCTGGAGGGGCTCAAGGGGCTCGCCGGTCATCGCGGCCGGCTAGGCGACGTGCTCGAGCGGTTCATGTTTCCCGACACGCATGAGAAACTCGAGTGCTATTTTCAGGAGTTTCTGCCATGAGTAGACGACTCTCGCGCAGGTTTCCCGTGCTGGCGGGGTCGGTGCCGTGGCTGCTTTTCGTATCCGTTCTTTATCTCTTCGCCGAAGTGGTCATGATCCAACTGGAGGGGCTCGGCGGGATCGGGCTCGGCGACGCGCGGACGCGGATCGGCGGAGGGATTCTCGTGATCAGTTGCCTGATCCATGGATCGAGTCGCGTGATCAGCGCTCACCCGGCCTTTGATGACGGCTATCGAGGCTGGCTCATGGGCGTCCCCTGGACCAACCGCAAGCGTCTCCCCTTCCTGCCCGTCGAGATGGTCTGGGAAGACGTTGTCGTCGTGGGATGGTTCATTCTCCTGGCCAAGACGCTGCCCGTTTCAATCGCCCCCTGGCTGGTGGTCGCGTGGCTCACGGCCAATCTCGTGATGCTCGGCTGGAGCTTTTTCCTGACCCGAACGACCGGGTTTTGCTATCTCACCGCCCTGGGACTGGGGTTCGCGATCCATTCGATTCGCCAACAGTATGTCTCGCTCGCGATCCTGGCGGCGACGTACGTGGTCGCCTACGAGGGGCTGAAACGGGCGCTCGACGCCTTTCCCTGGGAGCCGCGCAAGCTTCCCAATCTCTCCACCAACGTTCAGATCACCGACCTCTCCAGCGATGTCCATGGGCTTGTCGGCTCGAGCGGCCACGCGGGCTGGCCGTATGAGCGTATGCTGGGCCAGGTGATCGATCCCCGGGGGATCAGCCGCCCCGACGCGATCCTGATCACGTTGCTCGCCATGTTCTGGCTTTACGTGTTGTCCTCGCTGCTTCCCAATCACCTGGATCGGGCCGTGCCGGCGGCGTTTGTCTTCATGATTGTCTCGTGGGCGGCTCCCCTGATTCGATTGGGGATTTACACGTCGGGCTATGAAAACCCCTTGTCCCCGCTCGGCCGGATCGCCACGTTTCGCCTGGTCATCCCGCGACACGACGTGGTCTGCCTGACGCCGCTTTGCGCGGGGCTCGCGGGGGTGTTGGTCCTGCTGGCCTTTCGCCGGTTCGCGCCCTTGGAGATCGTGCTGCCGATCGCGACGGCCGTGGTGGTCCTGGTCACCCTGCTGGGGCCCCCCAGCCTGCGTCGTTGGAGGCTCACCGGGGGGCACAGGCTCGCGATTGGGGTCCAGAAAAACAACAGGGATTTCGTGGAGGCGGGCTGAGCCAAGGGGTAGGGCATCGCCCTGGGACCACCTGGCTGGCTATCATGGGGGTTCGCGGATACAAGGTTCGGACGCTCTCACGACGGGAGGTCGTGCCAATCATGATTCGAATTCCTCGTAATCAGGAGGTTCGCCCATCGGCTCTGGGGGCTATCGTCGGAAAGCGATGCCCGCGGTGCCGGGCGGGTTCGCTCTTTCGCTCGATCTTTCGCATGAACAGCTATTGCTCGGTGTGCGGGCTCGACTTCGACCGGGGGGAGCAGGGCTATTTCACGGGCGCGACCTTCGTGAGTTATGGCGTGGCGGTCATGCTCATGGCCTTGATCACGCTGACCGAGGCCGTCCTGTTTCCGGATCGGTCGTTGGTTCGGATGATCGCGGAGTCGTCGATTCTGATTATTCCGTTGTTCCCGTGGATGTGGCAGTATTCGCGTATCCTTTGGATGGTCTTTGATCAGGCGATCGACCCGGTCGATCGAGGGCGCGCGTCCTCGGACCAGTTGGGTGGGTCCGCGTTTTGGCAAGAGATGACGGGAAGAGGAAAAGTCCGTGTTTCGACCGATCACCGAGGTAGCCCACGACCTGGGAGTGGCGACGGAGAATCTTGAGCCCTACGGGCGCGACAAGGCCAAGGTCCGCCTGGCCGCCCTGGGCGAGGCGGCGGAGGCCCGAGCGCCCGGCAAGCTGATCCTGGTCTCGGCGATCACGCCGACGCCGGCCGGCGAGGGGAAGACGACGACCTCGATCGGGCTCGCGCAAGGTCTTTCGCGGATTGGGAAGCGGTCCGCGCTCGCGCTTCGCCAGCCGTCGATGGGTCCGGTCTTCGGGCGCAAGGGGGGCGCGACCGGAGGGGGGGCGAGCAAGGTCGAGCCGTCGAATACGATCAACCTGCAATTCACCGGCGATTTCCACGCGATCACGGCCGCGCACAACTTACTCGCGGCGGCGATCGATAACGGGCTTCATTTCGGGTCGCTGGATCTCGATCCCAGGCGGGTGTCTTGGAAGCGTGCCCTGGACATGAACGACCGGTCGCTCCGGCGGGTGGTGATCGGGCTGGGCGGGCCCGGCCAAGGGGTCCCGCGGGAGACGGGGTTTGACATC
Source organism: Planctomycetota bacterium (assembly GCA_021808995.1). Classification (GTDB taxonomy): domain Bacteria; phylum Planctomycetota; class Planctomycetia; order Isosphaerales; family Isosphaeraceae; genus JAKBAP01. The sequence continues at coordinate 8,677 of JAKBAP010000099.1, forward strand.
ACGGCCGCGAGCGAGGTGATGGCGATTTTGTGTCTGGCGGACTCGCCGGCCGACCTGCGCGCGCGGCTCGAGCGGATCTTGATCGGCTTCGCCAAGGGGGGCCGACCGGTGCTGGCGGGCGAAACGGGGGTGGTGGGCTCAATGGCCGCCATTCTGAGCGAGGCGCTCATGCCCAACCTGGTTCAGACCACCGAGTCGACACCGGCGTTTATCCACGGCGGTCCATTCGCCAATATCGCCCATGGCTGCAACTCGGTCCTGGCGACCCGGATGGCGCTGGCTCACGCCGACTTCGCGGTGACGGAGGCCGGGTTCGCGTTTGACTTGGGCGGTGAAAAGTTCTTCGACCTGAAATGCCGCTCGGCGGGGCTCAATCCGGCGGCGATCGTGCTGGTGGCGACCGTGCGCGCGCTCAAGATGCACGGCGGCTCAGCGCTTGCGTCGCTTCAGGAATCCGACCCCGGCGCGGTTGAGCGTGGGCTGGTGAATCTCGCGGCCCACCTGGACGCGGCCGCCCATTTTGGCAAGCCGATCGTGGTCGCCGTGAACCGGTTCGCGAACGATACGGACGAGGAGACGGCCGTCGTTGTCAGGTACTGTGCCTCGCGTGGCGTGGCCTGCGCGCCGGCCGACGTGTTCGGGGCCGGTGGCGCCGGCGCGATCGAACTCGCCGAGCGGGTCGTCGAGGCGGCGTCCGCGCCCGAGACGGCGTTTCAGCCGCTGTATCCCCTGGACTGGTCCCCCGAACGAAAAATCGAGCGGATCGCCCAGTCGATGTATGGGGCGGCTGGCGTCATGATCGCGCCGGCCGCGGCGGCCCAGCTCAAGAAGGCGACGGCCCTGGGCTACGCGAGCCTGCCCATTTGCATGGCGAAGACCCAGGACTCGCTCTCGGACAACCCCAAGCTCCGCGGTCGGCCGACCGGCTTTACCCTCACCGTTCGCGACGTCGAAATCGCCGCCGGAGCGGGCTTCCTGGTGGCGCTTACGGGTGATATCGTGCGCATGCCAGGATTGCCTGAGCGCCCCGCCGCCCTGGGTATCGACGTCGACCAGGACGGGCGGGTCGTCGGGCTCAAATAGCCTTTTCGCGCCAATTCGCGGACACCGACCCGCGCTCTGATCTGAAAGGTCCTCTCCCATGACCATCGCCCCTCGCGGGATCACCGGGCTTTTCTCGGTCGTTTTCGTAACCTTGGCCTTGGGCTGCGGCGGGTCGGGCCCCCCCACCGACCCCGGTCCGCTCAAGGAGCCTGACAAGATCGCGGGGGTGCTTCCCTCGGGCGTCACACTCGAAACGCCGGTCAATCCCGACAAGGCTTACGGTGAATCCTCCAAGACCGTCGCGGAGGCGCTCGCCTCGCTCCAGGCCTATGTTCGGGCCGGCGTCTTATATGATGGGATCGGCCATGAGATCCACTTTGACAACGAGCCCCCGGCCAAGATCAAGAAGGGGAAGGGCCCAAGGGCCCCTCGGACGGTGATCTCGATCAAGAAATAACAGCGTGGCTTCGATGAGCGACTCGCGAGGAGACGGACCATCGACCTCGCCCTGCCCACGGGCGCGATCAAGCCCATCGGATACATGGTGCACCGTCATTCGATTCGGCTTGATCGACCCGTCAAGGCGTTCGACCGGTGGATGGCCAAGATCCCTTCCGCCTACGCGGCTTCCGTGTTTGAATCGGAATCGCCCGACTCGAGTCTGACCATTGATACGGACCCCGACCGCATCGCGAAGCTCAAGGACTATCGGAGCCTGATGCCGCTCGCCCAGGAAGCACACAAACCCATGTTTTTCCTGAAACCCGCCGATGGCGCGATGGGCTCGCATATGAATGCGGTCTTACAAGTATACAAGGATTTCAGGAACGTCGCGGACAAGATCGCGGCGAGGACGGGGATCGGGCCGCTTTCGTAGTCGTCACTGGTGGGTTCACACATGCGCGTTCTCGTGTTCGTAGGAATGGCGATGGCGGCCCTGGCCCTGGTGGGCTCGGCGTCGGGGATGGAGCGGATCACGATCTCGGGGACGTCTTTCATCCTCGAGCGATCCGGCCGACCGTTCGCTCCCTGGGGCTTCAATTACGATCGCGACTCGCGGAGCCGCGAGATCGAGGATTACTGGGAGCTCGAGTGGTCGACGGTCGAGCAAGACTTTCGCGAGATGAAGGACCTGGGGGCGAACGTCGTCCGAGTTCACCTCCAAATCGGCCGCTTCCTCCCCGAGCCCGACCGGCCCGACCAGGCGAATCTGGCGCGACTGGAGCGGCTTCTGGCCCTGGCCGAGCGGACCGGGCTCTATCTCGATCTGACAGGCCTCGGCTGCTATCACAAGCCGGCCGTCCCCAGGTGGTACGACGCCCTCGACGAGGCCGGGCGATGGCGCGCTCAAAAGCGCTTTTGGAGCGAGATCGCCGCGCGATGCGCGAAGAGCCCGGCCGTCTTTTGCTATGATCTCATGAACGAGCCCGTCGTTCCCGGCGGCAAGGACGAGCCCGGCGACTGGCTGGGCAAGGGGCCAGGGTTCGGCGGCAAGTATTACGTCCAGAAAATCTCGCTCGACCTCGCCGGCCGAACCCGCGGCGAAGTCGCCAGGCGCTGGCTGGTCACGCTCAGGGACGCCATCCGCGAACATGACAAACGCACCCCGATCACCGTCGGACTGGTCGATTGGAGTCTCGACCGGCCGGGGCTGTTCTCCGGAATCACCCCAGGGATCGTCGCCGATGAGCTCGATTTCGTGAGCGTCCACCTCTATCCACAAGCCGGCAAGGTCGCGGAGGCACTCGCGACCCTCAAGCAATTCGCTCGAGGCAAGCCGCTGGTGATCGAGGAGACGTTTCCGCTTTCCTGCTCGATCGAGGAGTTCAGGCGATTCGTGAAGGACGCTCGCCCGACGGCGGCGGGGCTGATCGGTTTCTATTGGGGCCAGACCCCCGCGGAGCTCGAGCGTTCGGGCTCGATTGGCGACGCGATCACGCGGGCTTGGCTGCTCTATTTTAAGAACAAGGAGTAATCATGTCAACCAGTTCCATGACAAGGCGGACGTTGGGCGGCTCTGGTCTCACGGTTTCGGCGATCGGCCTGGGCTGCATGGGGATGAGCGAATTCTACGACCCGAAAGGGATGGACGACGCCGAGTCGATCCGGGTCATCCATCGCTTTCTCGACGCCGGCGGCGATTTTCTCGACACGGCCGATATGTATGGCTCGGGGCGAAACGAGGTCCTGGTCGGCAAGGCGATCGCGGGCCGGCGCGACCAGGTCAAGCTGGCGACGAAATTCGCCAACGTCCGCGGACCGAAGGGAGAGTTCATGGGCGTCCGCGGCGACGCCGCTTACGTCAAGGAATGCTGCGACACGAGCTTGAAACGCCTGGGCGTGGACGTGATCGACCTTTACTATCAGCATCGCGTGGACCCCAAGGTCCCGATCGAGGAAACAGTTGGCGCGATGGCCGAATTGGTGAGCGCGGGCAAGGTCCGATACCTGGGGCTCTCCGAGGCCGCCCCCGCCACGATCCGCCGCGCGGTCAAGATCCATCCCATCACCGCGCTTCAAACCGAGTATTCCCTCTGGACCCGCGAGGTCGAGACCGAGATTCTCGCCACCACGCGCGAGCTCGGCATCGGATTCGTCGCCTACAGCCCGCTCGGCCGCGGGTTCCTGACCGGGGCCTTCAAGACCATCGACGACCTGGCGGCTGATGACTTCCGACGTAATTCTCCCCGGTTCCAGGGGGAGAACTTCGCCAAGAATCTCGACATCGTGGCGAAAATCACCGAGCTCGCCACGGCCAAGGGCTGCTCTCCGACCCAGCTCGCCCTGGCCTGGGTTCTCGCTCAGGGCCCAGACATCGTGCCAATCCCAGGGACAAAGAGGTCACGATATCTCACTGAAAACATGGGTGCTCTCGATGTCGCCCTTACCGGCGAGGAGCTCGAACAGATCGACGCGATCCTGCCCCCGGGCTCGGCCGCCGGCGAGCGCTATCCCGCCCAGGCGCTCCAGGCCGTCAATCGCTGAGCGAGGGTCTGGCCCCTTCGGTGTCAGGGATTGTGGTCCTTGAGCCGCTGGGAGATCGCCTTGTCCATTCGGCCCATGGTGGTCTCGGTCGCGCCCTGCTCGCGAGCCAGGATTCGGCCGTCGCGATCGAGCAAGATCATGGTGGGATAAAACTGAACCTGGAGCGCCTTCTGAACCGGGCAGGTGCCGTCCTTGGCCGCGACCAGGACCGGGTAATTCACCCCGATTTCGCGCGCGGCCTTGGCGGCCGAGGCCCGCTGTTCCGTGAAGCCCGGGCCGCGTTCGCAAGCAATGCCCACGACCTGGATGTATTTGGGGCCGAGCCTGGTCTGAATCTCGATCAAATGGGGGATCGAGCCGCGACAGGGCTTGCACCAGCTCCCCCAGAAGTCGAGTAGGATCATGTCGGCCTTGAAATCCTTGAGCGAGACGATCTTCCCGTCGAGCCCCGGAAGCGTGAGCTCGAGGACTCGACGCTCGGTGGGGTCGAACCTGCAGGTGGTCCCGATACTGTCGGCGGCGACGGACGGCCGGGCAGCCGGAAAGAGTCGCTCGAGGAGCGAGCGGCCCGGAGGGCTAGTCGCGGTCTCGCCAACCGAGATCCCGCCGGTTTTGGGGTTGATCAGCCGCGAATCGGCCATCTTGGCGAGCGCTTGGTCGGCGGGTAGGGTCGTCAGCGAGGCCTTGCGTACCCCCTCGTCGATCGGAACCTCCCCACGAGAGAGCATGACCTCGCCCCATGTGGGCCGACTCATGGGCTCGGGCGCGGACTCTCGAGCGACCCCGCTTCCGCTCGTTTGACCGAGAGCCGGCACGGGTGTTACCCTCCCCGCGGGGGTCGTCGGGCGGGCGGGTCGCTTGGCGGGCCGGGCAGGCGGGTCGGCGATCACGATCACATCGGCCGAGTCGGTGACGTTGTGATCGGACTTGGGAAGAACTCCATCCGGAATCGGGCGAGGAGGCTCCTCGGGCCACGGCTGGGCCTCGCCTTCGCTCGAGCTCCCTGCCTTGGGATG